>WJMR01000210.1 GCA_014727845.1 Ignavibacteriales bacterium | reverse complement strand
GCGAGCGTTTTGGCGGCGAGGGGAATCTCGAACGAGCCGGGCGTTTTGACGATCGTCGCGTCCTCGTCGTCGGCGCCGTGTCGGCGCAGGCAATCCAGCGCGCCTTCGAGCAACTTCGAGACGATGAAATCGTTGAACCTTCCGACGACCATGCCGATCTTCAATCCGGCGGCGTCGAGCTTGCCTTCAATTACGCGGGGAGCCATAGTCGCTTCCTTCCGAAATAATGCGCGAACCTATTCGCCGATGAATTATGATATAGTCGGGTAAATTATTCAGTCGCGGGCTTAATTCAAAACGTCGGGCGGATCGTCTTTCGGCGCCACCCCGACCGGCGGTCGCCGCTCGCGCCATTCGAGCATCTTATCGATCGCCTCTTCGCGCACGGCGTAGGCGCCGAAGTTCGACTCGTCGGACGGCGCGCCGTGGTAGTCGCTGCCGCCGACGACGTGGAGGAAGTACTTCTCGGCGATTCGCCGCAACTCTCGCGATCGCGCGCGCTTGATGGAGGGGTGGGTCGCCTCGATCGCCTCGACGCCCTCCTCGACGACGGCTCGGATATCCTCTTCGTCGAAGCCCGTCGGGTGGGCGAGGGCGACGACGCCGCCGGCGCGTTTGGCGGCGAGGGCGGCTTCCCGCAAACTCGGCAACCGTCGCGGCGCGTAGGCGGGTCTTCCTTCGAGGAGCCACCGCTCGAACGCTTCTTGGGAGGTGGCGACGTAGCCCGCCTCCTTGAGCGCCCGCGCCATGTGCGCTCGCGTGGCGGCGCCTCGGGCGCGTCGGTTCGTCTCCGCCGCGTCTATCTCGACGCCAAGCGCGGCGAGCTTCTCCGCGATCTCCTCGGCGCGGCGCTTCCGATCCTCGCGGGAACGGCGCACTAACGCGCCCAACTCCTCCGCGTCGGGATCGACGAAATAGGCGAGCACGTGCCGCTCGCGACCTTGGAACTCCACGCTGATTTCCACGCCCGGCACGGCGCGAATTCCCGCCGACTCGGCGGCGGCGCAAAACGAGGGGATACCTTCGAGCGTGTCGTGATCGGTGAGGGCGAGCGCCGAGAGCCCTCGGGCGGCGGCTTTTTCCGCCAGCGCGGCGGGTTCGAGCCGTCCGTCCGAATAAACGGTGTGGGAGTGGAGATCGGCGCGGCGGGCGCGGTTAACGATACATCTCCTTAAACGCCTCGTAGTCCGGAATCCGCAGGTTTCCGCCCTCCAGCTCGATGAGCCCCTTCTTCACGAAGGTATGCAACGTCCGCGAGATCGTCTCACGCGAGGTGCCCGCCATATTGGCGAGGTCTTGTTGGTAAGGAAGTTTTTCGACGACGACCGCGCCTTGCATAATCTTGCCCGAATCGTCGGCGAGTTGCATCAGCACGGTGGCGACCTTCCCCTCGGCGTCTTTCAGCGAGAGGGATTTGATGCGCATATCCGCCGCGCGAAGGCGCTTGGTTAGCTCCTGCAAAAGCGCGATGGCGACTTCGGGGTGGTTGTAGAGGAGGTCGAGGAAATCCTCGCGATGGATGATCAGCAGCTCCGAGGGCTCGATGGCGATCACGTTCGCCGAGCGCGTCAACCCGTCCACCAGCGCCATTTCGCCGAAGAAATCCGACTCGCCCATGATCGTCAGGATCACTTCCTTGCCGTCCTCGCTCTCGCGCGAGACCTTCACTTTGCCGGTGATGATGATGAAGAGGTTGGAACCCGTTTCGTGCTCGAGGAAAACGACCTCGTCTTTTTTGAAGTTCCTGCGTTTTCCCACCCCCGCGATCTTGTCGATCGTTTCCTCGGGTAGCTCGGCGAATAGCGGTACGTATTTCGCAAATTCGTTTAATTCGCCCATAATAGCCGCTTCCTCGAAAGGCGCTCCGTGGAGAATGATAAAATACTACTCGGCGCGCGAACGCCGCGTAACCCGTTATAAGATACGGAAAACGCCGTTACCTTCAAAACGCGACGGTCTCGCGTCGGGTCAATCGACTAAGTTGTTCGTGATCGCGTAGTGGATGAGCTCGATGTTGGATTTGAGGTTGAGCTTTTCGAGGATGCGACTCCGATACGTGTTGATCGTGCTAATCGAGAGGAAGAGTTCTTCGGCGATCTCGCTCTGGGTTTTCCCCGACGCCATGTGCCGTAGCACTTGATACTCGCGGTCCGAAAGCGTTTCGTGCGGCAGTTTATCCGACGTCGGATCGAGCGAGAGCGCGATCTTCTCGGCGAGCGAGGGGCTGATGTATTTCCCGTGCGTCGAAACTTTGCGGATGGCGATCATCAACTCCTCGGAGGCGCTCTCCTTGGTGATGTAGCCAGCCGCGCCGGATTTCAGCGCGCGCGTCGCGAAACGCTCCTCCGGGTGCATACTCAAGATAAGCACGTGCAAATCGGGCTTCATCGCCTTTACTTCCTTCAGCACGTCCAACCCGCTTTTGCCGGGCAACGAAATATCGAGGATGAGGATATCCAACTCGTTATCGCGAACGAATTCGGTTACCTCGAACGGGTCCTCGCTCTCGCCGACTATCTGGATGTCCTTCTCTGAACGGAGAATCTTCTTGAGGCCTTCGCGGATGAGCAGATGATCGTCCGCGATGAATATTTTTATCATGACTCTTCCGGGTTTATCCTACTATATATAAGATAGCCGATTTTCTTAAAACATCAAACGGTCGCGGCCGCGTCGGGGACGACGAGCGTCAATCTCGCGCCTCTGCCCGGCTCGGCGTTCACGTCGAGTTTGCCGCCGACCGCGGCGGCTCGTTCGCGCATCGCGAGCAACCCGAAGGAGGCGCCGTCGGTCGCCTTGTCGGGATCGAAGCCGACGCCGTCGTCGGCGATTTCGATCGCGAAGCCGCCGTTCTCTCGTCGGACGATCAGCGAAGCGCGCTCGGCGCGGGCGTGGCGGAGGCAGTTCAGCAACGCCTCTTGCGCGATCCGATAGACGACGATCTTCGCCTCGGCGCCCAACTCCGCCTCGTCCACGTTCGCCGCGAACTCGAACCGCGTCTCCGAACGCTCGTTCATCCGCTCGACGAGCGCCTCGAGCGCGGGCAACAACCCCAGCTCGTCGATGTCGGCGGGGCGCAAATCGTCGATGAGCGCGCGCGTCTTCTCGACGACGCCCGCCATCACCTTGGCGATGTCCTCCAAATCCTTGTCAACCGCCGCGACCGCCTCTTGGTTGTTCAAGTCGCGTCGGACGGTCGCCACGTTCATATTCAGCGAGGCGATCATCATTCCGAGATCGTCGTGCACGACGCGGGCGAGATCGGCGCGTTCCTCCTCGCGCGCGTTTTGCAGGTGCGCGTTGAGTCGGCGGAGCTCCTCCCGACTTTCGAGCGCCTCGGCTTCGGCGCGCTTTCGGTCGGTCGCGTCCACAAACACGCCGAGCGCGGCGAGCTTGCCGTCGTATTCGACGGGGGCGACGTAGGCGTTGACCCACAGCGGCGTCCCGTCGGGTTTTTGGACGCGGAACTCGAGCGCGTCGTGCGTCGTCCGCTTGTGCGCGTTCGCCGCCGTGATCGCGGGTTGAACGCGGTCGCGGAAGTAGGGGAGATCGTCCGGGTAAATCATTTGCGTCGCCTCCTTCTTGCTCCACCGCGTCACCTCCTCGCGGCGCCTGCCGAGCATCCTCTCGGCGGCGGCGTTGACGAAGGGAATCCGCTCGTCCTGAAAAACGACCGCGCCTAAAAACTCGAACTCGACGAGCGCCTTCTGGATGGATTGCGCCTTCGCTTCTTCGGTGACGATCCGCGCGAAGAAGGCGCCCCCCCAAGTCGTCGGCGCGGCGGTCATCTCGACGATTTCGTCCCGCTCGCCCCACCGATAGCGCGCGCGAGCGGTTCGCGTCGATTCGCCTTCGACCGTTGAAACGATAAGTCGGTGGATTTCCGTGTGCTCTATTTCGGGAAAGACGTCCAACGAGTATCCGCCGACGATATCTTCGAGCGCGAAGCGCGACTCGGCGACGAACGCTCTATTGGCGTAGATGAACCTCAGGTTGCGATCCAGCGCGAAGAAAATCAACGGCGCCGCGTCGGCGAGCTCGAAAAAGAGCGGATCGTTGAGCGCTTCGCTGACGGCGCGCTCGCGCAATTCCACTTCGCCGTAAAGCCGCGTCCGCTCGATCTCCGCGTCGATCGCGGATTTGACGCGCTCCAATTCCGCGATCCTCCGAGCGCGATCGTCCTCGATATGCCGCATATCGGTTCTCCCCTAAACTCTCGATCCCCCGGATTACGAGCCCTCTCTATCTTCAAAATAGTTTATTTGGAGAATATACCATTAATTATTCCCCGTACGCAATAGCATAGTTGTCTATTTTCTAAGCTCGCCTTCGCCGCCGCTACTCGTTCCGAAACGGATAAACCGTAATCCTTCCACCCGCGCCCGCGGATTCGTCGGCGATATACATCGTCCCGTCGATCGCGAACGCCAAGCCCTCGGGCTGCCGATGTCGCTTCGGATCGAGCGTCGCCGCCGCGAGGACCTCCCCCTCGGGCGAGAGCTCGACGACGACGCGGCCCTTGCCGCCCAAGACGAAGAACGTCCCCCCGATCGGATGGCGTTCTATCGCCGAGGGCTTGAACTCGTCGTAGTCCGAGAGTTTCTCGAACCGCTTCCGCTCGATCAGGAAACGCGGCTTCTCGCCGAGCGCCTCGTCGGCGAGTGAAAAGGAATAGACGGCGCGGAAGTCGTCGTAGTCCTTGTCGCCCGGGTCTTCCTTACAGGCGACGAGGAGCGATTCGGTCGCGAGATCGTAACACAAGCCCTCGACGTCGTTGTCGTTCTTCAGCGGCGTCTTGATCTTCCGGTACGGCGTCTCCTCGCCGTCCGACGCGTCCTCGAACGCGTAGAGCGTTCCGTCGCTCGCGACAAGGAAAAACGTTTCCCCGACGAGCGCGATCCCCTCGAAATCCTCGCGGACTTTCCCTTCGAGCGAGAAGCGCTTCAAAACGTCGCCCGTCTTCGGGTCGATTTGATAGACGTCCCCCTTCTCGTCGTTGTGTCCAAAGAGGCGTCCTTCGTCGTCGAAGGCGATCCCCGATATTTCGTTGAGCGGACCGTCGAGCTTCAGCGTCTCGGCGTCCCCCGCCAAATCGTAGCGACGAAGCTCGCTCGCTTCGGAATACTGTTCGATCTTCATAGGCGTCGGTTCCGGCGTTAGCAACCATCCGACGACCGCGGCTACCGCGGCGACGGTTCCCACTATCGTCATTGTCACTCTATTGTCGCGTTTCATTTCACACTCGACCGATTCGGCGGTTTTTATTATCCGACCGATTCCGTATCTTATTCATTAATCGACAAGATACGATTTTTTATCTTTTCTTATCACCAACCAACGTGCGGGAAGCGATATGAAACGAAGGGATTTCTTCAAGAAGAGCGCGGTCGCGGGCGTCGCGACGGGCGCGGCGATCTCCGCCATCGACGCGAACAAGCTCTTCGCGGCGACCGACAACCTCCTCGACGTCCCCTACGATCTCGTCTCCGTTAAAGGCGGCGAACCGTGGGCGATGTTCGATAAGGCGATCGCCTCGATGGGCGGGATGCAAAAATTCGTAAGCAAAGGCGACGTCGTGCTCGTGAAGCCGAACGTCGGGTGGAACGTGCGACCCGAACTCGCCGCCAACACCAACCCCTACCTCGTCAAGCAGATCGTCCAACATTGCTTCAACGTCGGCGCCGCTCGCGTCGTCGTCTTCGACCATACGTGCGACGATTGGCGCGCCTGCTACGAGAACAGCGAGATCAAGAAGTTTGCCGCCGAGGCGGGAGCCGACGTCGTGCCCGGCAACGACGAGGACGATTACCACGAGGTCTCGATTCCCGGCGCGAAGAGCTTGAAATCCGCCGCCGTCCATAAGTGGTACCGCGACGCGGATAAAATCATCAACGTCCCCGTGCTCAAAAGCCACGGCTCGGCGCGGCTCACCATAGCGATGAAGAACCTCATGGGCGTCGTCTGGGATCGCGGCTACTGGCATCGGAACGACCTCCAACAGTGCATCGCCGACTTCCCCCTCTACCGCAAGCCCGACCTCAACGT
Organism: Ignavibacteriales bacterium; assembly: GCA_014727845.1. Lineage (GTDB taxonomy): Bacteria > Bacteroidota > Ignavibacteria > Ignavibacteriales > Ignavibacteriaceae > WJMR01. Next base: position 1,016 of record WJMR01000210.1, on the reverse strand, counting down.
GGTGGACGCCTACCGCGCGATGATGAAGAACGGTCCGCGCGGCAAAGGCGAGAGCGACGTCGTTACGATGAAATACCAAGTCGTCGCCCCCGACATCGTCGCCGCCGACGCCGCCGCCACGAAAATCTTCGGACTCGAGATCGACGACGTGCCCCACATCCGCAAAGGCGCCGAACTCGGCTACGGGACCGACGACTTGACGAAGCTCTCGATCAACCGCATCGAGATGTAGCCGCGAATGAATTGGTCCGCCGTACGGAAGGCGCGCGTCGTCGTGTCGCTCGCCTTCCTGATCGCCGTCTCGGTTATCTTCGTCGATTTCACGGGACTCGTTCCCCGCGCCGCGTTCGACGCGCTCACGTATCTCCAGTTCGTCCCCTCGACGATGGACTTCATCACGGCGCCCGCGCTCGCCGCGGCGGGCGTTCTGTTCGTCCTCGCGCTCACGCTCCTTTTTGGCAGGGTGTATTGCTCGAGCGTCTGCCCGCTCGGCGCGTTGCAGGACGTCGTCTCGCGGCTCGGTCTTCGCGCCCGTAAAAAGCGCCGCCCCCGCCACTCGTATCGTAAGGAGGACGCCGCGCTCCGCTACGGAATTCTCGGCGCGACGGTCGCCGCCTTCTTCGCGGGATCGCTCATCCTCGTTAATCTGTTGGACCCGTTCAGCGCCTTCGGCAGGATCGCCGCGTGGCTCTTCCGACCCGCCGCGGTGTGGGGGAATAACCTCGCCTACGGCGCGCTCGAAGCGTTCGAGATCTACGCGATTTATCCGCACGACGTTAAGGGAATAACGATCGTCGCGCTCGCCGTTCCGCTCCTCACGCTCGGCGTGGTCGCGTGGCTTTCATGGAGCCGCGGCAGACGCTACTGCAACGCGGTCTGCCCCGTCGGGTCTTTGCTCGGATTGGCGGCGAAGCTCTCGCTCTTTAAAATTCGGATTAAGGACGACGCCTGCACGCTCTGCGGCGCCTGCGAGACGCAATGCAAAGGCGAGTGCATCGACTCGAAGAACAAGCGGG
>WJMR01000209.1 GCA_014727845.1 Ignavibacteriales bacterium | reverse complement strand
TATAAATTTCTCCAACTCGCCGAAGATTACAAGCGCGAGCTCCGCATCGGCGCGGGCGTCGTCGTCGTGTTGATCCTCGGCTACCTCTTCTTCCTTAATCGCGCCAACGTTCGGAACGAAGAGGCGAATCTCGAACTCTCCCGTATGACGCCGACCTATCAGCAAGGCAATTTCCTCGAAGCCATCGAAGGACAGCCCGGCACGGCGCGCATCGGACTCGAGCAAATCGTCGATAAATACGACGGCACGGAGAACGGCGAGACGGCAAAAATTATGCTCGCCAACTCGTACTACTTCCTCGAGGAAATCGACAAGGCGCAAGAATATTACGAGGACTACGGCGGGGACGTTCCCCTGCTGGAAGCCGCGTCGTACGCCGGCGTCGCCGCTTGCCATGAGAGCCGCGCCAACTACGCCGAAGCGGCGGAGCTGTACGAGAAAGCGGCGTCGGCGTTCGAGGAGAACGTACTCGCGCCGAAGTATCTTGTGATGGCGGGCGTCAACTATCTCGACGCGGGAGACAAAGAAAGCGCGAGGGAGGCGCTCGAACGCGTTAAGTCGGACTACGCGAAGTCCGCGTACGCGCGCGACGTCGAACGTCACCTGGCGCGCGCGAACTACTAACCAATACGCGCCGGACGTGCGCGAAACGGACCTATGAGAATTGACGCGCTTATCGTATCGGCGCGACCGTCTGAATTCGAACTCGGTATGGGCGCCTCGGCGGCGGCGATGGCGAACGCGGGTTTGAAAGTCGGCGCGCTCGATCTCACCCGAGGCGAACTCGACGGCGACGCGGTACCCGACGTCAGGCAACGCGAGGCGTTCGAAGCGGGCGTCGCGCTGAAACTCGCCCTCCGAGAGAACCTCCACCTATCCGAGAACGACCTCTTCGACGGACAAGACGCGGTGACGCGATTGATCGTCGCCGTGAGGAAGTTCCGACCCCGGCTGGCTTTCCTACCCCATCCGAGCGCCGATCCTATTCATCGACGCGTCGTCGAGCTGACGAAGCAAGCCGTCCGCCGCGCCGATTCCGCCAACGTGAAAACGTCCGAGAAAGGTTCCCCCCAAGCGCCGGCGGCGCCGAAGCGCGCGCTCTTCTATCGGATCGACTCGACCTTCGCGCCCACGTTCTACGCGGACGTCTCCGATTCGTTGGAGGCGAAGCTCGCCGCGTTGGGTAAATATCGATCGTTGGCAAAGTCCGCCGCTCGTTGCGCGGAGCTCGCCAAGGCGCGGGCGATCGCCGACGGCGCCGACGCGGGCGCGACCTACGCCGAACCTTTCCACGCCGAGTCGCCGATCATCGTCAATCTCGCCGACGCGCTACGGTAACCGACGGTCCTTCAATCCGGCGCCGTACATCTCGTCGATCAAATGCTTGTAACGCTCCTCGACGTTCTTCCGCCGCACGCTGAGCTTCGGCGTAATCTCGCCGTCTTCCACCGTGAACGGCTTATCCAGCACGGCGAATTTCCGAACGCGCTCGTAGTTGGCGAGCTTTTTCTGTAGTTTTGCGATTTCCTTCTCGAATAGATCGTAGATCTCGTCCCGCTTCGTCAAGTCCGCGACGTCGCCGTAAGCGATTCCCTCGCGGTCGGCGTACACCTTCAACGCCTCGAAATCCGGAACGACGAGGGCGCTTAAGAACGTTCGGCGCTCCCCGATCAACACGAACTGGTCGATGTACTTCCCGGCGCGAAACGCGTTCTCGATCGGCGTCGGCGCGATATATTTACCCGCGCTTGTTTTGAAGAGATGCTTTTTGCGATCCGTGATGAAGAGGAAACCGTCCGAGTCGAACATTCCCACGTCGCCCGTGTGGAGCCAGCCGTCAACGATCGTTTTGTCGGTCTCCTTCTTGTTCCGGAAATATCCCCGCATCACGTTCGGACCGCGCGCGAGTATCTCGCCGTCGTTGGCGATCTTCACCTCGACCGAAGGGAAGGGAATTCCGACCGAGCCGAACTTGTAATTATCCACGCGATTAACGGAGATGACGGGCGACGACTCGGTTAACCCGTAGCCCTCGAGCACCAACACGCCGACCGCCTCGAAGAATTCGCCCAGCTCGCGCGGCAACGCGGCGCCCCCGCTGATGAAATATTTGATCTTACCGCCGGTTCGGTCGCGGATTTTTTTCAAGACCAGTTTGTCGGCGAGTTTGTGTCGCGCCTTGAGGAAGGGGGAAATCGCGCCGGCTCGACGCGCTTCGTGATAGCGATAGCCGACGTCGATCGCCCAACGGAATATCGCGCGTTTCGTCGAGGACTCTCGCTCGACCGAACTTACGACGCGCGAATAAATACGCTCGAAGAGGCGAGGGACGGCGGTCATAATCGTCGGTTTGATTATTTGCAACCCGTCCGCCACGTTCTCGACGCCGCCCGTATGATAGAGCGACACGCCGCCCGCGAACATCGTGTAGTACCCCGCCATCCGCTCGAAGATGTGGCACAGCGGAAGGAAGGAAAGGAAGCGGTCGCCCTCTTCGATCGGCATCGTCGCGTGCGCGTCCCGCACGTTGGACATAATGTTCCGATGCGTGAGCACGACGCCCTTCGGCTCGCCCGTGGTGCCCGACGTGTAGATGACCGAGGCGACTTCGTCGGGCTCCGCTCTCGCGGCGATCTCCTCGAACGCTTTCGGACGCTCGGCCAACGCCCGCTCGCCCATCCGACAGACTTCCGAAAACGAATAGACGTTCTCCCCTTCGGCGTCCTCGTCGTTCATCGTCACGACGAACTTAAGGCGCTTCGGTTTCTTCGCGATGGAGGCGACCTTCGCGAGCTGGTGTTTATTCGAGACGACGACGCCGACCGCCTCGGAGTCGCGGAGAATATACTCGACCGTGTCGGAAGTCAACGAAGGATAGAGCGGCGCGTCCGCCGCGCCGAGCCCGATCGTCGCGAAATCCGCGTAGATCCATTCGGGACGGTTCTCGGCGAGAATCGCCACGATCGACTCGCGCTCCACGCCGAGCTCGCGCATCCCCATCCCGAACGACTCGACGCGCGCGGTAAACTCGTCGAACGACACGGCGACGTACCGCTCGCCGTCGTTGTAATAAAACGCGGGTTTCTCGACGCTCGGTCGGCGGACTTGCGCGAGGTGGAGGTACAGTTCCGAGATCGTTTCGAAATGTCGAAGCGCGGTCATGGAGTTCCTTCCGTTATGGTAATATTATTTTCGTCGATTCGCCGCGCGATTCAGATCGTCCATCGCGGCGCGGGTTCGGAGTTTGCCGGCTTGCGCGAGCGTCTCCTTCTCGGCGCCCCCCGCCTCGAGCGCGAGAAACTGATAGTAGAGCGCCTCCGTCCTTTCGCCCGCGTCGTCCGCGGCTTTGGCGAGGGCGACGTATTCGACGGTCTCTCGCCGTCGCCTCTCGTCTTCGGACTCGGTTCGCCTTGTCGGCGACGGATAGCCCGCCTCCCGCCTCCTTTCAAGAAACCGTAACACGGCGCCGACGGTTCCCTCGGGCGAAAAAAAACGTTTCCATACGCGCCGCCATTCACGCGCCGTTTCTCGGATCTCCTCCTCGGTCGCGCCCGCGAGGTAGTCGGCGACGGCGACGTCCGCCCGCGACGCCCGCGCCTCGTCGAGTCGAGGGAGGAGTCGGTCGTAGTCGATCTCGTCGGCGAACGGAAGTATGGCGCGATCCGAAACGAGCAACGGAATTCGTCCCTCGGCGGCGGTCTCGAAGAAACGCATCGAGTTGACGCCGAAACCGCGCGGGCACATCACAATCTTTGAGCGACGAATCAAGTCGCGGTGTTCGCGTCGGAGGCGTTCGCGCTCTTCTTTCTCGAATTGAGCGCCGTGCCATTTTTCGATCGGCTTTACGCGAGCGCGAATCGGTTCCCTCGTGGCGAGGAGGGATTTTGCGATCCGATATCGCGAGAGTGAGGAGCCGACGTATCCCTGGAACGAGACGTCGTAGGGCGCTCGATCGAAATCGTCGAACGTCGGTTCGCCGGGATCGCCGGTCTCGTACGGAAACGCTCGCGCGCCCGGGTCCCGCCTCGTCGCGTCGAGCGAGGCGCGGTAGATCGTCGATGAAACGTCGAGTAAATCCGGTTCGTCGCGATTAAGAAAAAAGACATGACGCGATTCGAGACGGTCGAAGTCGGTCAATTCGCGAATCGCCTTCTTCAGCCGAGGGAATCCGCGTTGATAGACGAACGCGTCGAGAAAGCCCGTCGCCAGGACGAAGTCGGCGTCGTCGTCGTCGGTTATCCGAAAGGGCGGCGCGTCGATCGGCGCGAGTTCTCCCCGGAGGGCTCGCGAGATCGAATCGACGGGCTTCAGCCGAACGCCGTCGAGCTCCACCGGGGCGAGCCGGAGGGCAAGCGGTTCTCTCTCATGTCGGATCATTCCTATCGCGTCGGCGGCTACCGCCGATTCTTGAATTGCGAGACGGTGCCGCTCAGCGCGTCGGTGAGCTGTCGCAATTCGTCGGAGGCGCGGGCGATCGCCTGCATCCCCTCGGACGTTCGGTTGGTGACGCCGGAGATTTCCTCGATGCTCCGACTGATGTCGAGCGCGGCGGAGAGTTGCTGTTCGCTCGAGTTGGCGAGGTGTTGAATTCGTTGAACGACTTCTCCGGAGGATTCGACGATCCGCTTAATCGCCTCGCCGGCTCGCGCGGTCGTCTTCTCGCCCTTTTGCGCCGCCTCGGCGCCGTTGTTGATTTCCGCGACGGCGAAAATCGTGTCGGCTTGAATTTGGTTGATCATCGAGGAAATTTCCTTCGTCGCCTTCGACGTTCGTTCGGCGAGTTTCCGCACCTCGTCGGCGACGACGGCGAATCCTCGCCCCTGCTCGCCCGCGCGGGCGGCTTCGATGGCGGCGTTGAGCGCGAGGAGATTGGTCTGGTCGGCGATCTCCTCGATGACGCCGACAATGTCGCCGATCTTGTTGCTGTTCTCGCCGAGCTTGGAAATCGTTTCGGCGGATCGGTTGACGACGGCGACGATTTTGCGCATACCTTCGACGACCTCTTGCACGGCTTCGCCGCCGGCTCTCGCCTCGTCGCCCGCTCGTCCCGCGGTGTCTGCGGCGACGTCGGCGTTATTCTTGGTCTCTTCGGCGGTCATCGTCATTTCTTGGACGGCGCCGGCGATCTCGCCCGTCTGCGCGGTTTGCCGAACGGCGCCGTCGGCGACGTCCTTGGCGCCGGAGGAAATCTCTCGGCTGTTGTCCGCCGTTACGGCGATAGCGTCCGTGACATGGCCGATCATCTCGTCGATGCGGGCGACGGCG
>WJMR01000208.1 GCA_014727845.1 Ignavibacteriales bacterium | reverse complement strand
TCGGCGCCCGCCACGTCCTTAAACGTCGCCTTCTTGCCGAGCTGGTTAATCAGCTTCGCCTTGCTCTTGCCGAAATTGAACAAGCCGCGCTGTCCGCCCGCGCCGCCGCCTTGCATCCGGCGCATAAAGAAAATCCAGACGACGATGATGAGGATCCACGGCAGCATCGTCACGAGGTAGTTGACCCACTCGCCCGACTCTTTATCGAACGAGTAGTCGATACCCTTCTCCGCCCAGAGCTTTTCCTGCTCCTCGATCATCGGCTCGGGGATGTACACGACGAACTCGGTGACCGTCTTCCCCTTGCCGTCCACGGCGAGGTCGGTCGGCGAGCCGAGCTCCCCTTTAAAATAGTAGTCGTTGAATTCGGACTTGGTGATCGTCGCCGTCTCGATCTTGTCCTCGTTCAGCAGGCGTTCGTATTGTTTATATTTTATCTCGACCGCCCGGCCCGTATCGCCTTTGAAGAGTTGCATCACCACCACGGCGGCGACGATGATAAACCCCCAGACCATAACCATACGGATGATCTTGCCCCAGTCGAAGTTGTCGTCCGGTTTGTTCGGCGGGGATCCTTGCGGCGGCCGGTTGTCGTTGTTCGATCCGTTGTCGGAAAAGTTCGCGCGTCGGTCGTCGTGCATCAATCTAACTCTCTTACTCCTTCGCGGCGTATATCGCCGATAGGTTTCGATAACGTTGCGCTATGTCCAATCCATAGCCCACAACGTAATTTTCGGGAATATCAAAGCCAATATAATCAATTTCCGCGTCATAGGTAAGCGCCGTCGGTTTTCGGAGGAGCGAAACCGTCCGAATTGAGGCGGGCTTCTTGCGTCCGAAATGCTCCAAGAGAAACGTGAGCGACAAGCCCGAATCGACGACGTCCTCGACGAGAACGACGTGCCTGCCTTCGAGCTTCGCGTCCACGTCCTTAATCATCCTTACGACGCCCGAGGAGGTCGTCGCGTTCCCGTAACTTTTAATCTTTAGGAAATCAACCTCGCACGGTTCGCCGAACGCCCGCGTCAGATCGGCGAAAAACAGGTACGAGCCGTTGAGGACGCAGACAAAGACGGGGGACTTGTCCGCGTAGTCGCGCCGCAACTCGTCGGCGAGCTCCCGCGTCCGCGCCTCGATCCGCTCGGGCGAGAGCAACGGCGCGAACGTCATACCGTCGATTCGTAATTCGTTCGTTTTGTCGGATTCGTCGAGCGCGCTCACGCTCGGAACGCTTCCATTCGCCATATCGTTTTCGTCTCCTCGGTTATTTTCACACGCTCGGCGATTCGTCGTCCGACCACCCAAACCGCGCCGCGGTCGTCCGCGACGACCGTTTGCCGATCGCGCTCGTTCGTTGGAATCTTTTCATCGGTCAGGAAGTCCGAGAGCTTCTTCGCTCCGCGCATTCCCAGCGGCGTAAACGTCTCGCCCTCGCGGATCCGCCGCAGTCGCGGCTTGCCCGCGAACCGCCCCGCGTCCACGTACTCGACGCGGGGATCCTCCGAAACGCTCGCTTCGCTCGTCGAGACGAGCGTCGCCGAGACGCGGACGTCGCCCAACGCGACGACCTCGCCCGGCGCTAATTCGACCTCGAGATCGTCGAGCGTCGGGCGATCCGCGATTCTTTCTATCAATATATATATACGATCCCTCGTCGCCCGAATTCCTTCCGGCAACGAGAGCGACGCGCCCGTTTGCTTCTCCGCCAATTCGATCACGCGCGCGAGGTCGTCGTAGCCGAGTTCCGCGCCGAACCCGTCGCGAACCGCCCCTCGGAGCGCCTCCCTCGCGACCACGTCCTCCTCGTCGCGCGCCGCGTCGATCGAGAACCGCAACGTTCCCGAGACAAAGCTCGTCGCCTTCAGCCGAAACGGTTCGACGATCCGCTCCTCGAACACGCGCGCCGTCTCCGCCGCCAGCTCGGCGCTTCTCGCCGTCGCCCGCTCGAACGAGGGATTTACGCGCGCGCGGATAACGGGGATAATCTCTCGGCGGATGGCGTTGCGCGGAAACGAGAGGTCGGCGTTCGTCGAGTCGAGCGCGTACGCCGCGCCGCGCTCCTCGAGCGCCGCGCGGATATCCTCCTTCGCGACGTCGAGCGCGGGGCGAATCACCTTGCCGCGCTTCGGCGCGACGCCGCCCAATCCCGCGAGACCCGCGCCCTTCAGAAATCGAAAGAGAGTCGTCTCGGCGAGATCGCTCAGGTTGTGGCCCGTCGCGATTTTGGTAAACCCTTCCCGCGCCGCAATCCGCTCGAACGCGTCGTAACGGAGCTCGCGGCACGCCTCCTCCAACGAGAGCCCGCGTTCGCTCGCGAGCGCCTTCGGCTCGACGCGCTCGAGAAAAAAGGGGATCCCCCGCTCCTCGCAAAACGCGCGACAGGCGCGGGCGTCCGCGTCCGATTCCTCGCCTCGGAGGCGGTGATCCACGTGCGCCGCGCCGACCTCGACGCGATATTTGCGACGGAAACGCCATAGCCAATCGAGGAGGAACGTGGAGTCGGCGCCGCCGCTAAACCCCGCGAGAATCGCGTCGCCCGCGTCTATCAAGCGCTTCCGCGCGACAAACCTCGCGACCCGTTGATCGAGTTTGTCGCCGAGCGCCATCCTAAAATCCGCGCTCCTTCAGCCACTCTTCGGTCATCGGCGCGCCCTCCTCTTTGCCGAGAATTCTCGCGGCGTATTTGCCGAGGACGTCGAACTCGAGATTGAGGCGGTCGCCCGCGCGCCTCTCGGTCAGCGTCGTCTCTCGCGAAGTGTGCGGAACGACGGCGACGGTTACGCGGCGGGGCGTCAGTTTGGCGACGGTGAGACTCACGCCGTCGATCGCGATCGAGCCGACGGGAACGACGTAGCGCTCGAATTGCGGCGGATACTCGACGGTCAGCTCGACGCTGTTCGCGAGCTCGCGGCGCGAGACCAGCGCGCCGACGGCGTCCGCGTGCCCGAGCACGAAGTGTCCGCCGAACCGGGCGTCCGCGCGCATAGCGCGTTCGAGGTTGACGCGGTCGCCTTCTCGGAGCTCGCCGAGGGTCGTCTTCGCGACGGTCTCCTCGACGACGTCGGTCGCGAACGCGGCGCCGTCGATCTCGACGACCGTTTGGCAAACGCCCGCCACGTTTACGCTGTCGCCGAGTTTCAGATCGTCGAACGGCTCGCTCGTACCTACGACGAGACGTCTCCCCTCTCCGCGCCGCTCGACGCGGGACACCCGTCCGACCGTTTCCACAAGTCCCGTGAACATCCTAACCGCCGTCGATTTTTCGCATCTGGATAAACACGTCCGCGCCCGAGCGCTCTACCTCGACGACCTCGAGGCGCTTTGCTTCCCGCAACGAGCGGGCGCCGACGTCCCCGATCGCGGACTTGCCGCCGCCAAAAAACATCGGCGCGGCAAATATCCGGATCTCGTCGAACAGCTCCTTGACGACGAACGCCGTGAATATTTTCGCTCCGCCCTCGACGAGCAGCGAGTTGACGCCCAGCCCGACGATCTTTTTCAGCGCGTCTTTGAGATCCACGCCGCCGTCGCGCGCCTTGCGCACGTGGACGACGCGAACGCCGAGCTCTCGCAACGTCGCGATTTTCCGCGCCTTCTTCTTCGTCTCGTTTAACGCGAGCACGACCGTGCGATCGCCGCGTTCCGTAAAACATTTTAGCGTGGCGCGGAGTCGGAGTCGGGAGTCGATCACAATCCGGAGCGGGTCCCGCCCCTCGGTCATCCGCACGGTCAGGCGCGGATCGTCCGCCCTCGCGGTGTTGGCGCCCACGAGCACGGCGTCGTATCCCGAGCGGAGGCGGTGCACCATCCGTCGCGACGTCGCCGAAGTGATCCACTTCGAGCCGCCGTCCCGATCGGCGATTTTCCCGTCGAGCGTCTGCGCGATTTTTAAAGTAACGTAGGGGACTCCCTCGCTCACGCGCTTAAAGAAGAATCGGTTGATATCTTTGCATCGCTCCTCTCGCACGCCCGTGCGGATTTCGATCCCGGCCTCGCGGAGGCGCTCGACGCCCTTGCCGGAGACGAGCGGGTTCGGATCGATTACACCGACGACGACGCGCTTGACGCCCGCTTCGATAATGGCGTCGGCGCAGGGGGGGGTTTTACCGTAGTGGGAACAGGGTTCGAGGTTGACGAACAGCTCGGCGCCGCGGGCGTTATCGCCGGCGTTGTCGAGAGCGTTTATCTCGGCGTGCGGTCCGCCGAATTTCTCGTGGTAGCCCGCCCCGACGATCGCGCCGTCCTTAACGACGACGCACCCGACGAGCGGGTTGGGACTCGCGGCGCCGCGCCCCTTCTTCGCCAGCGCCAGGCACAGATCGATGTACGCCTCGTCGGTCACAACTTACGCGCCCTTCGTCGTTACGCGATCACTCGATCGCTAAAATCTCGAACTGCATCGCGCCCGCCGGCGCCTGCACCTTCACCTTTTCCCCGACCTTTTTACCGAGCAATCCCGCTCCCACCGGCGAGGTGACGGCGATCTTACCGGCTTTGAAATCCGCCTCCTCGGGGGAGACGAGTTGATAGGTAAACTCTTTCTTACTGTTCAGGTTCTTGACCTTCACGTGCGAGAGGATGTGCGTCTCGTCGTCGGCGAATTGCGACTCGTCGATAATTTTGGCGCGTTGGATGGTCGATTCAAGCTTGGCGAGCCGGATCTCGAACTTCTCCTGCTCCTCTTTGGCGGCGTCGTATTCGGCGTTCTCGGAAAGGTCGCCGTGCGCGCGCGCCGTGGCGATCTTATCGGCGATGTCTCTCCGCCCCTCGGTCTTCATCCGCTTCAAATCGCGCTCCAGCTCGTTGAGCCGCTCGCGCGTCATATACACAAAATTCAAGTCGGCCATAACGCCGTCGATCCTCTACTTACTTAACGATTGACAAAACGTAAAAAAATACCGCCGTCGTTCGACGCCTCGCGGTAGAGGAGATCAAAGACAGCGGTTTGGCAAACCTATTAAAAACGGAAGTGGGAATCAAGCGAAATCGGCGTCGAGCATTTTACCGTCGCGACGGATCGTTCAGTAGAACGCGCGGAGAACGATTCGGAAATTCCGCCCCGGCTCCGGCGACACCGACTTGACGCGCGAGAGGTGGTTGCGGTGGGATTGATCCAACAGGTTGTCCGCCGAAAGCGTGACAGCGACCGCGACGCCGGCTACGTCGCGAACGTATCGCGCGTGACAGTTGACGACGACATAGCCCGCCGTCGGTTCCTCGAACCGATCGACGCGTCGTTGCGCCGCCGCCCAATCGGCGCTCGCCCCGAACGCCGCCTCGCCGATATCCAGCGACGCTTCGACGCGACCTTTGAGCGGGGGGATAGCGGGCGCCGGTTCGTTCTCGTCGAGCAATTCGCCGCGCGTGTAATCGACGTGCGTCGCCGCCTCGAAGTTCGCGGTCGGTCGCCACGTACCGCTCGCCACGCCGCCCGTCAATCTCGCGGGCGCCTCCGCGCTCGCGTAGATCGGGAGCAGTTGTTGGTAATTGAACTCGCCCGTGTTCCTCGGCGAGATGTAGGAGTCGTACTCGTACCAAAACGCCGCGAACGTCGCTTCGAACGCGTCCGACTCGAATCCGCCGAACGCCTCGCCGCCGAAGCCGCGCTCGAGCGGTAAATCGGGATCGCCCACCTCGTAGGAATACGCCGCCAGATGCGGTCCCTCCGAGTAGAGTTCCTCGGGCGAGGGAGCGCGCGTCGAACGAGCGAGATTGAGCCCGACAAACGTGGCGTCGCTCGTCTCCCACACGCCGGTGACGGAGGCGGAGAAGAGATGAAATTCCCGTTCCCGTATCCATCCGATGCGCGAACTCGGGTTGCCCGCTTCCGGCGTCGCGCTCGCGTATTCGTATCTCGCGCTAAATTGGTACGAGCTTCCGCCAAGCGGCGCCGTCTCGTAGAGCGCGAGGGCGAGGCGCCGTTCGGTCGTCGGGGGCGTGAAGACGTAGCCCCCCATTTGTAAATCGCGAAATTCGTATGACGCTCGCAACTCCCCGTCCCGCAACGCGCCCAACGGTTCAAGCGCGAAGGTCGCCCTTCCCAGATAGGCGCGCGAGACGAATTCGGCGCCGACCGCCCCGCTCTTCTCGAATTCCGTGTGCGTGTAGTAGGTTCTGTCGAACGTCACGGTCGTTCGCTCGACGCCCGCGGCCGAGGCGCGATATTCCGCTTCGGCGCGATAGGAGCGTCGGAACATCTCGATATCGACGCCGCTCGGATGCGCGCCGACGAATCCTCCCGGAACGCCGTAGTCGGATCGGAACTCGCGCACCGCGCCTCCCGCGCGCCACCGCTCGCCGAAAACACCCGCGCCAAGAGCGTAGTCGCGCGTTTGGATCGACGAATTCTCGAGCGTTCCCTCCGGCGTTCGGAGATCGCCCGTTCGGCGTTCGGCGTACTCGCCTTTCACCGCGAACGCCCCGACCGGCGCCTCGACTTTTACGGCGTAGAGGCCGCCGAGGTTCGCGGATTCCGCGTAGCCGCCCGCCTCGAATCCGACGCGCTCGGGTCGCGCGAGGGGAACGTCGCCCCGCTTCACGTCCACCACGCCCCCGAACGCGGTCGTCGAGGCGAGCAACGTTTTCGGACCGCGGCGCGCTTCTATCCGTTCGGCGGTGAAGGGCTCGACCGTCGTCGCATGGTCGGGCGACGTGGCGGAAAGATCCGACGCGCGAACGCCGTCCTCGGCAAAAACCACGCGCGATCCGCCCAACCCACGAACGACGGGACGCGCCGGCGCGGGTCCCATCGATCGCATCGCGAATCCCGCCTCGTTCTTCAACGTCGCCGCCAGCGTCGCGCCCATTCGCCGATCGAGTTTCGCGCCCGCCAGTTCGCCGAGGTAGCGCGCCTCGCGTTCCGAAAACGACAGCACGCGCGCGTCCGTCACCACCACTTCGCCCGTTTGATGCGCCGTCGGGACGAGGTGAATTACATAACACCGCGTTCGTTCGTCCACCTCGACGTCGAGCGTCGCGTCGCGGTAACCCAAACGAGTTATCTCGACGCGCCACTCGCCGTACGAAACGTCCTCGATCTCGATCGCGCCCGTCTCGTCGGCGACGTCGTATTGTCCCGTCTCGACGAGGAGCGCCGTCGCGCTCGCCACGGCTTCGTCGGTCTCGGCGTCGTGAACCACAATCAACGCCGCGCCCGTTTGCCCCCATACCACCGGCGCCGCGCATACGAAAATCGCCCCCGCCCCGAACGCGAACGCGACGGGACGGAGACGAAGAATAAACGCGCGCATATTAGCGCACCGTAACGGGCACGGCGGTGAACGTCTTACCGACCGCTCCGTCATGATAGATGTTGACGACGATCGACGTCGATCCGGCCGACACGCCTTCGAGCGTAAACGCCCACGGTTCGGCTTGCGTTTGACCGCCGACGCGCGCGACCTTCGAGTCGCCGCTTTCGACGACAAGCGAGTGGGGCGGAACGCCGGGGTGAAACTCGACGCCGTATTTGTCGAAGAAGACCGCCTCGATGTGGTCGGTCGTTTCGCCGTCGGCGATAGCGAGCTCGCCTTCGACCTTCGCGCTATCGGCGAGCCACGCGGTCGCCAGGAGATCGCCGCTCGTTTCGTCGAGCAACTTCACGCCGACGGGCGCGTCGTGGCTTACCTTCTCCGAGACGACGAGCGGCACGGGCAACGTGCTGAAGTCGGCGTGATCGCCGTGCAAGACGTGGAACTCGACGGTCGCGAAGCCCGCCTCCAATCCGCGAATGTGGAACTCGAACGATCCCTCCTCGCCTTCGTGCCACCAAAGCTCGGCGGCGCTCGGCGGGTTAAACGCCGCGCCGAAGGATTTGTCGGCGTCCGTCGGAGGGGCGATCACGTTGCGGTCGGGATCGTAGAATTGCACTTCCCAATGCGGCGTCAACCCTTGGTCGATTGTTAGCGTGTCGCCGATCATTGTCGTTCCCGGGTCGTAGTCGGGCCCGAAATAGTCCAACACTTTCGCGCCGGATTGATATATAATCATGCCATACGCCTCGAAGTGTTCCATTTGGTCGGAGGCCGGATTGTCCTCGTCCGAGCAGGCGAAAAAGCCGAGCGATAGCGCTACGAGCGCGAGTAATTTGATTTTCATACTTTCTCCCGTTTAAACGTCCGCAATCGGCGCGGACGTCGCGTAATAGAATTGTTCTTGTCGGATTGATCGGTTACGCGGCGGGAGGGGCGCGGGATTGTTCGCGGGAGACGTCAACGCGGGGCGGCGCGACGTTCGGGCGCTCGACGAGGGCGCCAAGGACGCGGAAGACGGGCGCGACGATCGGGGGATCGGAAGGCGGCGCGTTATGGTGCGCGGCGTACACGATCGCAAAGTCGCACTCGCCCGCCTCGTGGGGAACGAAGGGAACGCCGTGATGGGAATCCCCGTGTTCGTGCGGCGCGTCGATCTCGACGGCGGCGAGGAAACTCAGCTCGTGCGAATGCGTCGCGAAACTCGCCGACATCAACGCGTAGCCGAGTAACGCCGTGCCAAACGCGATCCGAGAGTATGTGTTGATAATGTCCTTCATACCCAACGGTAAGATAACAATTTCGATCTAACGTTTCGCGAAGCGCGTCGATCAAACGGTCGGTTTATCGGAAAGGAACCCCTCCGAACCGTTCGCTCAATCCTTGAGCTCTTCCTTCAGTAGCTTGCCCGTTTTGCGGTTCTTCCACCTCATGGGGCCCGACACACCTCCTCCGGCTAACACGCTCGCCGCGCCGGAGGAGCTACCGAAGGCGACGCTTATGCTGAGCGTGAAGAAAAAGGAGAAGTCGTCTTATAATCTCTCGGCGTCTCTATCTTCACGAAGATAGATTTTCATCTCCTTTTGATCGATGGAAAAGAATCCAAGAAGATCGCTAATCCTATCCCTAAGACTGTTCGCGGCAAGATTTACTTCCGCATAGAAATCCCCCTTATTGGGAATCGTCATCGACTCTCGCAACACGTCTTTCGTATCCGCAAAAGACCGATTACCTCTGTTTGATACAAAGCGTTCGTTCGTCGTCAATTCGTTGAACCTCTGCTCGTCCAGTTTGTTAAGTTCAATCAGCACAAATTGGTAAAGACTTCGCCATGTCTTTACGCCTTTGTACGCCTCTTTTAATAGGACAAAGCCATAAGGA
>WJMR01000207.1 GCA_014727845.1 Ignavibacteriales bacterium | reverse complement strand
GCGTAGAAGTACACGCCCTCCTCCAATCGAACGCCCGCGTCGATCGCCGACTCGCGTAAAAGGTCGTTTAGTCGCGGCGAAGGACATTCCGCGCCTTGGGTCGCGCGCTCGTCGGTTCCCCGAATCGCCTCGCGTAATCGTCGCTTCACGAGCCACGCGTTGAACGAGGAGGCGAGCATTAGATCGCCCGCCTTGAGATTCGGCGAGACGCCGCCCGCCGCGTTGCCGATCAGCGCCGTCCGCGCGCCGAGCCGCCGAGCGAGCCACACCGTCGCGAGCGACTCGACGACGCTCCGACCTTCGTAGAGGTGCGTCCTCCCGCGCGCCAACATCACGCGCCTCCCCTCCGCCTCGAAGAACGCGACGTCCCCTCGATGACCCGCCACGCCCGAGCGAGGAAAGCCGGGGAGATCGTCGGGAGTGAAAACCGCTTCGGGTTCGTAATCGTCGAACGCGGCGGCGAGACCGCTCCCTAAAACGAGCAGAAGGTCGGGGGGGAAGGGCGCGCGTCGTTCGAGAACGGCGAGGGCTTCGGCGAAACGTTCGCGGAACGGGTCAATCATCTTAATAGAACATCCCCGCGACGGCGGCGGTCATCAAGGTGGCGAGGGAGCCCCCGACAACCGACTTCATTCCCAGCCGCGCCACGTCGGGCTTCCGCGAGGGCGCGAGGGGCCCGAGCCCGCCCAACTGAATCGCCAGCGAGCCGAAGTTCGCGAATCCGCAAATGGCGTAGGTCGCCATGAAAACGCTCTTGTCGGAGGCGATCGCGCCGTTCTTGATCATGTGCGCCATATCGAGATAGGCGACGAACTCGTTGAGCGCGATCTTTATTCCAAAGAGGGAGCCAAACTCGAGCGCGTCTTGCCACGGCACCCCGATGCCGTAGGCGACGAGCTGCAACGGGTAGCCGATAAGAAACTGAAACGAGAGCGTCGTGCCGTAGCTCGCTTGCAACGCCTCGTTGACGGCGAGAAACTCGCCGATGTGAAAGAGGAAATGGTTGAGCATGTATATGATGCCGATGAACGCGATGATCATTCCGCCGACGTTGAGCGCGAGGGTGACGCCTTCGCTCGCGCCGTTCGCCGCCGCTTCCACGCCGTTCGCGGCGGTCCGTTCGACGATCGTCTTCGCCTCGCCGGTAGTTACGGGCGTTTCGGTTTCGGGGAACATCAGCTTGGCGATCACCACGGCCGCGGGCGCCGAGATGACGCTTGCGCCGAGCAGGTGCGCCGCAAAGAGCCGTTGCGCTTCCTCGAGCGCCTTGCCCGTCGCCTCCGCGTAGGCGGGCCCGAGCATCGCGATGTACGCCGCCATCACGCTCCCCGCGATCGTCGCCATCCCTCCGATCATCACCGTCGCCAACTCGCTTTCTGTTAGCCGCTTCAGATACGGCTTAACGACCAGCGGCGCCTCGGTGTGCCCGACGAACACGTTCGCCGCGACCGCCAAGGATTCCGCCCCGCTGATCTTCATCGTTTTGCGCATCACCCATGCCATCCCGCTTACGAGCCGTTGCATAACGCCGTAGTGGTAGAGCGTCGCCATCAAGCTCGCGAAGAAAATGATGACGGGGAGAACTTGGAAGGCGAAGAAGACGCCGAGCGACGCCTCGCTTTCGGTCGAGAGCGCCAAGCGTCCGAAAACGAATTGCGCGCCCTCGCGAGAAAAATCGACGAGCAAGATGAAGAATCCGCTCGCCCACTCGAACGCCGCTTTCGGCCAAGCCAGCGGCGCGAACGCCTCCCCCATTCGCTCCCCCTTAATGAAAAAGACGGCGAAGACGAGCTGCAAACCGACGCCCGCGCCGACTAATTTCCAATCGACCGCGCGCCGCTTGGTCGAAATCATATAGGCGATCGCGATCAACAGCCCCAAACCGAGGACGCCCCGCCAAATTGAATCAAACTCCATACGCCGTGTTCCTTATTTTTCGTCTTGTTTTCCGCTCGGTCGTTCCTTCCACGTCTCCTCTCCGAGCCGCGCTCGAAGGTAATGCGCCGCGGGCGCGAGCTCCGCGACGAGCGCGAACACCGCGTCCGACAAGGGTGAGAAGCGATCTCCGAAACGCCGCTTCAGCGCCGCCGCCGTCGATACGTCCGCGAGAACCTTGACGCCCAACGGCGCCGCGAGTATCGGATCCCAAAACGCCGCGCCAGCCGAAACGTACGGCGCCAAGTTAAGGAAATGCCATACGCCGAGTATAATCTTATGACGGAGGAGGTAGTGCGCCGACGTGGAAGTGTGTCGCGCTTTTTGCCGGAAGTAGTCGCGCCACGTTGTCGGAGCTTCCGCGCGCACGAGCGCGTTTGGGTCGGTCGTCGCGGTCGAGCGCAATCCTCGTCGCGCCGCTTCTCGGAGGAAAAGATCGTCGTCGCCGCTTAAGGTTTCCGCGATCGCCTCGTATCCGCCGATCGTTTCGTACGCCGCGCGCTTGTATCCGAAACCGCTACCGACGGCGCTATAAGGCGCGCCCCACCCCGCCGCGGCGAAGGTGAGGAAGGATACGCGAAACCGCTCGTAGCGAGCGAACGCGTTGGGAAGACCCGACGCTCGGAAGTTCGCGACCGCGCAAAACGCGACGTCCGCGCCCGCGTCGAGCTCGGCCGCCATCGCGCGCGCCCACCCCGCGCTCGGCGCCGCGTCGCCGTCGGTGATCAGGATAAGATCATGAGACGCCGCCTCCACGCCCAATTGCAACGCGCCTTTCTTCGCGGGTAGGCGCTTATCGACCGCGCGTAGCAAGCGGAATCGCCGATCGCCTCGCGTCTCGCGTTCGTAGATCGCCGCCGTCTCGTCCTCGGAGCGATCGTCCACGAAAATGACTTCGAGTTTGTCGTCGGGATATTCCTGACGCTTCAAGGCCTCGACCAACCAAGGAACGTTCGGCGCCTCGTTCCTCGCGGCGACGACGACCGACACGGGGGGCGCATCCGACGAGAAGCCGGGCGAACGACGATTGACGCGGAGGACGCCGACGAACGCGACGATCCACACGCAGAGAAACGCGCCGGCGAGCATCCACGCGACTTCGGTCATACCTTCGATCGGCTCACTCTGTTGATTCCGTTGAGCGCGGCGACGCGATACGCCTCCGCCATCGTCGGGTAGTTGAAGGTCGTGTTGATGAAATACATAATCGAGTTCGCCTTCCCTTTCCGCGCCATAATCGCCTGCCCGATGTGGATGATCTCCGCGGCGTTCGCCCCGAAACAGTGTATGCCGAGGATCTCGAGCGAGTCGCGGTGGAAGAGAAGCTTGAGCATGCCCGTCGTCCGCTCGGTGATTTGCGCGCGGGCGAGGTGTTTGAAGAACGCGTGCCCGACTTCGTACGGCGTCTTCTTCTCGGTCAGCTCGCGCTCCGTCTCGCCGATCGAGCTTATCTCGGGTATCGTGTAGATGCCGGTCGGGATGTTCTCGACGAGCTGGTAGCCCGCCTCGCCGAAGAGGAGGTGCGTGGCGGCGAAGCGCCCTTGGTCGTAGGCGGCGCTGGCGAGCGAGGGGAAACCGCTCACGTCGCCGACCGCGTAGATGTGCGGATGCGCCTCGGTTTGGTGGTTGCGGTTGATCGTAATCGCGCCGCGTCGGTCGGTCTCGACGCCGATCGCCTCGAGCCCCATGTTGTCGGAATTGCCCGTCCGCCCCTGCGCCCAGAGGAGGTAGTCGGCGCGGATTTGTTTGTTGGATTTCAGATAGATCGTCGCCCCCTCGTCGTCGGCTTCCACGCGCTCGTATTCTTCGTTGTGTCGGATGAGCGCGCCGTGCTCGCGGAGGTGGTAGCTGAGCGCGTCGGTGATCTCGTCGTCCAGGAAGGAGAGGAGCCGATCGCGCGTGTTGATCAAGTTCGTCTTGATCTGCAGCCCCCGGAAGATGCTCGCGTACTCGCACCCGATCACGCCCGCGCCGTAGATGGCGACCGACTTCGGGTTTTCGTCGAGCGCGAGGATGGTGTCGCTATCGCGCACGCGCGGGTGGGAGAAATCCACGTCGGGCGGATGGTAGGGTCTCGATCCCGAGGCGATCACGAAATAGTCGGCGGAGTAGCGTTCCGAGCCGCCGTCGTGGAGCGCGACGCGCACGCGTTTCTCGTCGGCGAACTCCGCGCGACCGTTGATGATCTCGACGTCGTTCCGCTCGTAGAACCCGCGGCGCAGCCGCACCTGCTTATCGATGACCGAATCGGCGGTTCGGAGGAGCTCTTGATAATTGTCGCCGTATGAGGATCCAAAGTCGAGGATACGTTGCACCGATTGCCGCAACGCCTTAGTGGGGATGGTGCCGAGGTGCGTGCAGCTGCCGCCGACGGTCGGAAACTCGTCCACCACGGCGACGCGCTTTCCCTCCTTGGCGGCGCGCATACACGCGCCTTCGCCGCCCGGCCCGCTGCCGATAACGATGACGTCGAAATGATTTGACATTCGCTTTTACGATTGGGTGTGAGAAAACAAGCCGCGCGCGCGTTTCCGCGCGTCCGCCAAAGTAACCATTCGCGGGATGAAAATAAACCTCGCCCTACGCGGTCGTCTCCTCGGTCGAAGGCGCGTCGGTCGAAGGCGCGTCGGTCGAAGGCGCGTCGGTCGAAGGCGCGTCGGTCGAAGGCGCGTCGGTCGAAGGCGCGTCTCCCTCCTCTATCGCGGCGTCGCCGTCGTTCTCGACAAGCCGCACGGAGACCTCCTCGAACGAGATCGAGAAATCGACGAGCTTCTCGCGCTTCGTCTCGTCCTCGATATAGTCCGCCTCCTCGCGGCGCGGCGAGAGCGTCACCTCTTCGGCGTCCTCGTTATCGTTGGTTACGGCTTTGAGTTTCGCCAACGCCAGCGCCATGCTCAGCAACTGCACCATCACCTTGCCGACCTCGTCGTCCTCCGACATCGCGAGCAACTCTTGGAGGTCCTCCTTCTTCAACGAGATCCCCGCCAGATTGTAGTCGTCGTTTTTCGCCACGTCGAGTATATCCTCGATGACGCGCTTGAAGAACGAGACGACGTCCTCCTTCCAATGCCCTTTGCGGATGCTCCGCTCGTCGATTTGCTCGGCGCGCATATTCATCCGCATTCGGAACGTGCGCACCTCCGTTCCTTGATCGGTTTGGAACACCCGATCGAACGTCGCCTCGACCGAGACCGAGAGGGATTGACTCCGCTTGGCGTACACCCCGTTCGCGCTCACTTGCAGCTCGCCCGACTCTTGGAACGCGAGCGAGAATTTCAGCTCGTCGCTCGAGTAGGCGACGTCGGAGTTGTGGAAATCGAGTTTGGATTGGGAGAGAAATTTCGTGAGGTCGTTGATCCCGTCGCCGACGGCGGAACCCAACGCGTCCGCCATAAGCGGCGCCGCCATACCCCGAACGCCCGAGGGGAGCGATCCGAACACCGACTTCGAAAACAACGGCGAGCCGAGCGGCGAATTTGAGATTTGGAGCGACATCCTTGTCCTCGCTTTTTATCGCGTATCTTTCCTATACGTTATTATCGGAAAAACGAGCCGAGAGTTTAGCCCTTTCGTAAAAAACTTTCTCGCTCCGCCGTATATAATATAGTGTATTCTCGGAACCGTTCGACCGTTCGGAAAATTTTTATATCTTTGACTCGCGATTTCGCGCGACACAAACTCACGTCGAATTAAAATCCACGCTATGACGCAAACGATCAACGAGAAGACCAACAAATTCTTCCAAGACGCGTTCCGCGATTGGAGCGGCGAGGACGTCGCCACGATCCGCGCGATGCCCGCGCACGGCAGCGACCGCCGCTACTACCGCGTTTTCGGCGAGACGCGCACGGCGATCGCCGCGATGAATCATGACCGTCAAGAGAACGAGGCGTTTCTCTCCTTCTCGAAACACTTCCGCGCCGAGGGTATGCCCGTGCCGGAAATCTACGGCGAAGACCTCGAACTCGGCGCCTACCTCGAGGAGGACCTTGGCGACGACACCCTCTTCTCCAAACTGACCGAGCTCCGGAAGGACGATGGTTTCTCCGAGGACGTCGTCGATCTCTACGAAAAAACGATCGACCTCCTCCCCCGCTTTCAGGTGGTGGCGGGCAAGGGGATCGACTACTCGAAGTGCTATCCGCGAAGCAGCTTCGACCGTCGCTCGATGTTGTGGGACCTCAACTATTTCAAATATTATTTCCTCAAACTCTCCGACGTCCCCTTCAACGAACACGACCTCGAAGAGGATTTCCACTCATTCATCGAGTTCCTCCTCGAAACCGACACGGAGCATTTTCTCTATCGCGACTTCCAATCGCGCAACGTGATGATCCGCGACGGCGAACCGTATTTCATCGACTACCAAGGCGGCAGGAAGGGCGCGTTGCAATACGACGTCGCCTCGCTCCTCTACGACGCGAAGGCAAACATACCGCAAGAGATACGCGCGCGCCTGCTCGAGCGCTACCTCGAATCGCTCGAACGCATCCAACCGATCGACCGACGCTCCTTTTTAGATTATTACCACGGCTACGTCCTCATCCGCATTATGCAGGCGCTCGGCGCCTACGGCTACCGCGGCTACTATCAGCGGAAGGATCATTTCCTTGCGAGCATTCCGTTCGCCGTGAAGAACCTCGCCCGCCTGTTGGAGAACGCCTCGCTTCCCGTCAAGATCCCGGCGCTCGAGGGCGTGTGGCGGAAACTCGTGGAAACGCACGAGAAAAAAACGGCGGAGGAGAAGCGTCGTCGACTCACCGTCTCCATCGTCAGCTTCTCGTATCGGCGCGGCGTGCCCGAGGATCCCGGCGGCAACGGCGGCGGCTTCGTGTTCGATTGCCGCGCCGTCCGCAACCCCGGACGTATCGAAAAGTTTATGGACCTCGCGGGCGTCGATCAACCCGTGATCGAATTCCTCGACGACGAAGAAGGCGCGCGAAAATTCGCCGAGGCGGCGTTCGCGCTCGTCGATCAATCGGTCGAGAACTACGTCAATCGCCGCTTCACCAACCTGATGGTTTGCTTCGGATGCACGGGCGGACAACACCGGTCGGTGTATTTCGCCGAACGGCTGGCGGCGCGCCTGCGGAAAAACGCCGACGTGCGCGTGGAGCTTACGCATCGCGAACGGTCCCGGTGGTAAGGCGCCGATGAAAGCGATGATTCTCGCGGCGGGTTCGGGTACGCGCCTTCGCCCGATCACCGACGACCGTCCGAAAGCCCTCGCCGAACTCGGCGGCGTACCGCTGTTGGAGATCGTCCTCCGACGCTTGCGGGACGCGGGTTTCCGAGAGTTCGTCGTCAACGTGTGTCACTTCGCCGATATGATCGTCGATTTCCTCG
>WJMR01000206.1 GCA_014727845.1 Ignavibacteriales bacterium | reverse complement strand
TTGCCGAGTTCGAGAAACTCGACGGCGAGATCGACGTCTCGCGCCGCGAGCGCCGCGTCGGCGAACGTTCGATAGGCGGACGCGTCGCCTCTCGACTTATCGAGCGCCTCGCGCCAAACTTCTTCGGCGCGTTCGCGATCTCCTTTTAGGTGGAGCGCCTCGCCGAGTTTCGCCGCGAGAGCGTAGTCGTCCGGACGATTTGCGCGTCGCGCATCCAGCGCCGCGATCGCCTCGTCGTAACGTTTCAGCCGGATGAGCGCGTCCGTCCATGCGATAACATAACCGACGTTCTCGGGCGCCGCCTCGACAAGCTCCCGAAAGATATCCTCGGCGCGTTCGTATTCGCCCGCTCGTTCGAGATTCCGCGCCGTCCGGAAACGGCTCGCATGGTCTTGACCGAAGGTCGCGGGAATCGCGAGAAGCGTAGCCAGTATTATTATTGTCGGTTTTGAAAAAACCATATCCAATAAAGATAAAAATTTTCGTCCACTCCTCGAAACGCTCGCGGATACGCGCCGCGTCGGAAGCGCTTCGTCCTTCACGTAGATATGACGCTCGCCCCCGCGTCGAGGTTCCGCCGCGCGCGCTTTCCCCGTCGGGAAAATGTTGCTATATTACCGTGATAAAATCGAGACAATTCCGAATGGCGAAAGATAAAAACAAACGGTTCCGGGCGATCGCGAGATCGTTCACGCGATCGCTCATGGCGGGCGAACTCAAGGCGATCTATACTATCGTCGGCTTTCTGGCGTTCGTGTTTTCCATGCTGTTTATCTGGTTGCTTAGTCGGAACATTCGAAGCGTCTATCCCGTGTATATGGGATTCCTGACGGTCGCGTCGCTGATCGCCGCGCAGATCCTCGACATTATGGTGAAGCGCAAGAAGCGGGAGGCGAAACGCGCGCGGGAAGAGGCGCGTCTCGAGGAATCCGAAAGGACGCCCGACTCCGACGACGGCGAAAACGCCTACGGATGAAATTTCTTCTCGCCCGCGGTAATCGCGACCGATAGCCGATTCTCTTTCGGCGGTATCACGCACGAATACATCGACGAATATGCGCAGTAGGGGTTGTACGCCTTGTTGAAATCGAGGACGTACGCCGCTTCGGCGTCGCTTAGATATTCGATGTCGAGGTAGCGACCGACGTCGTACGTCTCCTCGCCCGTCGTCTCGTCGGTGAACCAGACGGCGTAGTATTTCTCGCCTCCCGTCGTCTCGCCTTGATAGACGTTAACGCGGCGCTCCTTCCCCTCAAACGCAAACGATAAGTAGCCGTACCGCACCGCGCGTCGGAGGTCCCCCTCCGTGCCAAAAAAGGTCAGCGTATCCTTCCGGTCGTATTCCGCCAACGCGCTCTCGAAGACGAAGTTCGAATCGACGGGATAGTACTCGAGCGGCGCCCACGCGGCGTGCGGATCCGCGTTGAACGGCGAGTTTGGATCGTTCTTCATATAGTCGTCCTTCTCGCGTCGCTCTTGTTGGATGGAGCGAATGTAGGGATCGTCGGAAAGCGGTTCCTTGCCGCATCCGACAAGGGCGAGAACGAGCGCGAATAAAAGCGTCGAGTGAACGGGACGAGTCATGAATCCGTCGCTTTCTTCTTAAGTTCGTTGAGTTTGTTCAGCGCGTCGAGCGGCGTGATTCGGTCGAGTTCCAGCGAGGTGATCTCCTTTCGGAATTCGTCGTCGCGCGCCTCGAAAAGATCGAGCTGCACGTCGTCGAGAATCTCGCGCTTCTTAATCCGCTTTCGTCGCTCTTCCGACGGCGTTACTTCCTTGCCTTCGAGCGTCATCAGCACGTCCTTGGCGCGTTTGGTCACCGAGCTCGGCAAGCCCGCCATTTGCGCCACCTGAATGCCGTAGCTATGGTCGGCTTTGCCCGCGCTCACCTTGTGGAGGAAGACGATTCGGTCGTCGATCTCGCGCACCTCGACCTTGAAATTTCTCACGCGCGGATAGAGTTCGGCGAGTTCGTTGAGCTCGTGGTAGTGCGTGGCGAAGAGGGTCTTCGCCGCCGCCTCGGGATTCTCGTGGAGGTATTCGACGATCGCCCAAGCGATCGACACGCCGTCGTAGGTGCTCGTCCCGCGTCCGATTTCGTCCAGCAATATCAAGCTCTTCGGCGTGGCGTTGTTCAAGATGTTCGCCGCCTCCTGCATCTCGACGAGAAAGGTGCTCTCGCCCGCGGCGATGTTGTCGCTCGCTCCGACGCGAGTGAAGATCCGATCGACGACGCCGATTCGCGCGGATTGTGCGGGAACGAACGCCCCGACTTGCGCGAGAAGGACGATCAAACCGATTTG
>WJMR01000205.1 GCA_014727845.1 Ignavibacteriales bacterium | reverse complement strand
GTCGTCATTATGGAGCTCATCAACAACATCGCCCAGCACCACGGCGGCTATTCGGTTTTCGCGGGCGTCGGCGAACGGACGCGCGAGGGCAACGACTTGATGCTCGAGATGACCGAGTCGGGCGTTATCGAGAAAACCGCGCTCGTCTTCGGGCAGATGAACGAACCCCCGGGCGCGCGTCTTCGCGTCGGACTGACGGGACTCACGCTCGCCGAATACTTCCGCGACGAAGAGGGAAAGGACGTGCTCCTGTTCATCGACAACATTTTCCGATTCACCCAAGCCGGCTCCGAAGTGAGCGCGTTGCTCGGTCGGATGCCCTCGGCGGTCGGCTATCAGCCCAACCTCGCCACCGAGATGGGGCAGTTGCAGGAGCGCATCACCTCGACGACGAAGGGATCGATCACCTCCGTGCAGGCGATCTACGTGCCCGCCGACGATTTGACGGACCCCGCGCCCGCGACGGCGTTCTCTCACTTGGACGCGACGACCGTTCTCTCGCGGCAGATTTCCGAGAAGGGCATCTATCCCGCCGTCGATCCGCTCGACTCGACCTCGACGATTATGCAACCCGACATCCTCGGCAAGGATCACTACGACACGGCGTTCCGCGTTAAGGAGACGCTCCAGGCGTATAAGGACCTGCAGGACATTATCAACATTCTCGGTATGGACGAGCTTTCCGAGGACGATAAACTCGTCGTGCGTCGCGCGCGCCGCATCGAGCGTTTCCTCTCACAGCCCTTCCACGTCGCCGAGCAGTTCACGGGCTACGAGGGTCGCTACGTTAAGCTCGACGAGACGATCTCCGGCTTCAAGGCGATCCTCGACGGCGAGTGCGACGATTGGCCCGAAGACGCGTTTATGTACGTCGGCACACTGGACGAGGCGGGCGAACGGGCGAAGAAAAGCGCGAGTTAACGATGAAAGAGTTCGAATACGAAATCGTCACGCCCGAAAAGCGCACCGTTTCGGGCAAAGCCGTTTCGATGACGTTCGCGGGCGTCGAAGGATCCTTCCAGACGCTCTACAATCACGCGCCGATGATTAGCGCGCTGGAGGTGGGCGTTATTAAGGTGGAGACGTCCGAAGGATCGAAGGACGTGTACGCCGAAGGCGGCGGCGTCGTCGAAGTGTTGAACAACAAGGTCTTGGCGTTGGTGAGCACGCTGGAGCTCGGCGACGAGATCGATTCGGAGCGCGCCAAACGCGCCGCCGAGCGCGCCAAGGCGAAGCTGAAAGATCTCAAACGCGACGAAGCCGAATACGACCAAGCCGAGCACGCGCTCAAGCGGGCGCTCAATCGGTTACGAGCGAGCGAGTTCAGCAAATACTAATAGCCAATTCCCGTTTGTTTTTCGACCCGTCCGCGCGACGGGTTTTTTATTGAGCCGAGGTTAGGGGAGGTAGCCGTCGTTCAATATGGATTTCGAGCGGTTGGCGGTCTTCTCCAACAAGCTCTCGACCGTTTCGAAATGCTCGATAAGGTAGCCGATCCGCTCGGTTTCTCGGCGCATAGCGAGCATTAGCGCCTGTTGGCGGAGGTTGAGCCCGCTTTTCTCGGCGACCTTAAACGACTTAAGCGTCGCGCGGTCGTAGTTCCGCCAGAAGCGGTCGTCGAGATCGAACTCGACGTTCTTAAGGAGGCGCTCGAAACGGAGGCGCAATTCGAGCTCGAGGTCGGGATCGACGCTCGCGTCCCGGTCGCGATAGGGGACGACGCGACCTTCAAGGTAGCCGTCGCGGTGCGTCCAATACTCCTCACATTTAAAGCGCTCCACGCCCGCCGCCACGACGTCCTTTTCGCCCGTCGGATATTCGGCGACGATTTCCGCCACGCGCGCAAACACGCCGATCCGATTAAACGACGCGCCCGTCTCGGTCGTCACCACGCCGAATCCCGAATTCTCGCGTTCGACGCGATCGAGCATACGTTGGTAGCGATCCTCGAAGATGTGGAGCATGTAGCGCGAGTCGGGAAAGAGCGCCAGCTTGAGCGGAAAGAGCGGTATCACGGAATTCATAATTGTCTCGCTCGTTGTTCGGCTTCGTTATGCGACAAATAACCACAACGACTCCGACGCGCGTTCCTCCTCCTACGATGTAATCTCTTCGACGACAATCTTGCTCCCCTCGGTTCGCACCACCTCGACGACCGCGCCCTTGGCGATGAAGTCGCCGCTGGTTACCACGTCGTATCGCGCGCCCTCAATAACGACCGTGCCGGAGGGGCGGAGATCGGTGTGCGCGTCGCCGCGTTTGCCGAGGAGCGTCGCTCGATCGGAGCCGGCGAAGTAGCCCGCTTCGCGGGAAGCCGCCGAGGAGAGGACGAAGGATTGGAACGTTCGCGTTTGCGGCAGAAAGCGCCAAATAACGGCGACGACGCCCGCGGTGAGGAGGATCGTGACGGCGAATTGGATGATCGCCGCGCGGAGGAAATCGCCGACGAAGAGGAAGTCGTTGTTAACGAGCGCGAGGAAGAGCGCCGAGAACGCCAGACCGACGCCGAGAACGCCCGGCACGCCGAATCCGGGGATGACGAATATCTCGATTACGATTAACGTAACGCCCGCGAGAAAGAGGATAATTTCGAGGTAGCCCGCCAGATCGAGCAGGAACGACGCGCCGAAGAAGAGCGCCAGTGCCACGACGCCGACCGTGCCCGGAACGCCCCAGCCGGCGGTCTTCACTTCCGTAAACAGTCCGACGACGCCGATCATCATAAGGATGGAGGAGACGACGGGGCTGCTCAGAAATCGTACAAAGCTTTCAGCCCAGTTCGACTCCACCTCTTGGAGCGCGGCGCCCTCGTAGCCGAACGCGGCGAGCGCTTCCGCGCGCGACCCGGCGACGACGTCGGCTATCTTATACTCGACCGCCTCCTCGGCGGTGAGGGTGACCAGTCGCGTCGAATCCACCAAACCCTCGACGACGATGCGCTCGTCCACCATCGCCTCGGCGATCTCGGGAGGCCTGCCGTTGCGTTCGGCGGTGGCGCGCATTTCAGAGCGCATATACGATTGATACTTCTCGCCGACTTTGCCGCCCTCTTGATCGACGACCGTCGAGGCGCCGATGGAAGAGCCGGGCGCCATGGCGATCTTCTCGCACGAGAGCGTGATGAGCGCGCCCGCGCTAATCGCCCGCTTGTTCACGTAAGCGATCGTCGGGAGCCCCGCGTTGAGAATCGCGTCCTTGATGTTCGTCGCCGCGTCCACGCGTCCGCCGAACGTGTTGACCTCGAAGAGAATCGCGTCGGCGTTTTGTTCTTTCGCTTCCGCAATTGCTCGCTCGATATAG
>WJMR01000204.1 GCA_014727845.1 Ignavibacteriales bacterium | reverse complement strand
AGGTGCCCGTCACCACGAACAGCAACGCGTCGGCGGCGTCGTAGCCGGGCGTCGGGCGGTCTTGATCGATGCTCTCTTCGCCGATGTAAAGCGCGATATTGTCGTCCTGTTGCGCGAAGTTTTTTCCGAGGTTCGCCAACGGACCCTCGATCTTAATCTTCACCGCCACGGCTTCCTCGCCGTCGCCGCCCCCCTCCGCCGTCGCCACATAGTCTTGATAGACGGCGATGATGTCGATGTAGGGGTTCATAATGTCGCTCTCGAATCTTATCGTTCCGTTCGCGTTGAACGACTTAAGGTTGTAAAGCTCCAGTTCCGAGTCGTCCATCAACTCCAGCTCCCCCTGCACGTGCTCTACGCCGCGAAGGAATTCGTACCGCAAATCCCCCTTGAGCGCCGCGCGCAACGTGAGATCGACGTCCTTGACCGTCATATACGCCTCGTCCTCCACGCGCACGACGATCGAGTACTCGAAGTTTCGGAAGAGTCCCGAGCCGTCGTCCTCTTCCTCGTCCTCCTCGTCGCCGAGTTTCTTCTGCTCGCTCCTCGCGATCAACGCCTTCCGACGCTCCAGCTCCAACGCCAATTTCTCCGCGGCGCCGTCGTCCTTCCATCGGTAAACGAAATTGCCGCCGCCTCCCGAGTAGGCGCTCTGCGCGGGCGTGTGCACGACGTCCGCCTCCTTGACCAAAATGGTGGCGTTGAAGTACGTGCCGTTTTCGTCGCTTTTAAAGATCACGTCGTGCGCCGTGCCGACGTAGAAGTCGCCGTAGAGGTTCGGATTACGGGCGCGGGATTTCTCCGACAACAGCATCAAGTCGCCTCGGAATATCGCCTCGGCGTTGACGATCTGAAGCCCGTCAAACTCGAAACGTCCCTGCCCCCGAAACCGGCCGGGATACTCGACCTCGTCGGTGTTTCGTAGATCGAATTTCTCGAGAACGAAGTTGCTTCGGTCCAACTCCACGCGGAGATCGAGCCCGTACTCGAGATTGTTGGCGAGCACGAGGAAGCTCGCGTCGGTCAGCTCCAACGCGCCGTCGCCATGCCAATCGGTTCCCGCTCCTTGTATCTCAATGTCGGAGTCTATCGCCCCGCTCAGTTGCTCGATCGAAGGAAGGACGCCGTTGAATCGGCTCAAGTCGAACCCGTCGGCCAAGAGTTTGAGCCGATACCGCTCCCCCTCGACGAATTCGCCCGTGTTCCCGCTCGCCCGTAAATCGACGGGAACGAGCGCCTCGAATCGGAGCGGCTCCGCCTCCTCGCCGCCGGAGTAGTCGCCCGTCGCGGTTAGCTCGAGGTCGTCGTAGCCGACGTCGAGATGAAACGCGCCGAGCGCCACGTCGTCCAAGCGAATATGATCGACGTCGAGATCGAGGTCGAACTTCGGATCGTCGAGCGCGCCTTCGAGCGTCGCCTTAAGATTCAGTCCGAACCTCGCGGCGGTAAGCGAGTCGAGCGCGCCCAACCGAGTCAGCAAATCGTAGCCGTCGAACCTCTCCGCCGTCAGCGTCGCGCGCGTCGCGCCGCTCTCGAGATACTCGGCGTCCAACGCAATGCGGGAGGAGTCGCCGTGATGGAGGTTGAATCCTTTCAGAAACACGCCGTCGTCGTTAAGCGTCGCGGTGAACGGCGCGCGCGTCTCCAATTCGTATTGCAAGTATTTCAATCGGAGTCGCTCGACTTTCGCGCTCATTTCGTCGCCCTCGAAATCGACAAACGAGGCGAAGTCCATGCTCGCGCCGTTGTTGGTTCGCCCCTTCATC
This sequence comes from Ignavibacteriales bacterium, assembly GCA_014727845.1. Lineage (GTDB taxonomy): Bacteria > Bacteroidota > Ignavibacteria > Ignavibacteriales > Ignavibacteriaceae > WJMR01. The sequence goes on along the minus strand of WJMR01000204.1, from coordinate 3,115 downwards.
GCCAAGTCGATTCCGTTCTCCAGGACGATCGCGGAGGCGGAAAGCTCGTGGAAGCTGGCGCCTCTACCGCCGTCGAGGAAAACGTCGGAAGCGTCCGCGAAAAGTTGTAGCCCCAACGCGCGCGACGTTTTATCGTGGGTGAGCTCCGCCGTCAAACGCACGTCGAACGCGTCGGCTTCGGTTCCGTTGTTCGCGAATCCGAACGTCGAGAAATCGATCGCCGCGGCCGCTTGGAACACGTCGGGCGAGACGTTCATCTGCCCCTGCATCGTTCCCGACGCGGCAAGGTAGAGATCGGGGAACATCGCCGCGATCGGATCGAGATCGATCAACTCACCTTCAAATCGAATCGCCGTCGTCGTCGAATCGATCGGCGCCTCGTCGATTTCCGCGGCGAGGAGCGAGTCGTCGAGAGTAACAAACTCGCCGAGTCGATCGTCGGCGGTCGAGAGGAGCGAGGCGATCTGTTCGCCGACGAGCGCGCCGAGTCGGTCGTATCTGAATTTACCCGTCGCCTCGAACGTCGCGACGTCCGACCAAAACGCGACGCGCTTCCGTTCGTTCTCGCCCGACTCCGCCTCGAACGTCGCGCGCAACGTGTCCTCGGTCGCCGCGCCGTAAAAGTCGCTCGGCGCGAGCGTCGCCTTCAGCGTCGCGTCGATCGTTTCGGGATCGAACGAGGTTCCCTCCAACTCGAGCGCGAAGTTAATCGAGGTGGCGCCGAGGGAGTCGTTCGCAAGCTTGGCGAGATCGACGCCGCTCCCCTCGACGCGCGCCTCGTAAGTCGGAAGTCCCTCCGCGTCGCGGAGCCGACCGTCGAGCGTTATCGTCTGCGAGCCGCTTTGCGCGATCCCTCGCGTTAGCTCGAGCAGACCGCCTCGCGCCCGCGCGTCGAATCGTAGCGAATCGAATCGAGTGGCGCCTACGCGCGTCCCGCTCATATCGATCGCCGCGTTAAGCTCCAAATTCGCGAGCGACGAGCCCGTCCCCGAAACGAAAATCGTGTCGGCGACGAGGATCACGGGCGTCCCCGTCAACGGCGTGAGCGGCGTTCGCTTACTCGACGCCGAAAGCTGGTAGCGGAGTTCGTCCCCGTAGAACATCATCGCCTCGTAGGAGAAGCGTCCGCCTTTGGCGCGCAACGTTCCGCTCGAGCGGAGGTTCGTCGCCGGCTCGCCGACGTAAACGAGCGAGTCGATCGTAACCTCGCCGAATCCCTCGTACGCCGAGAACCCCATCGTCGGCATAACGGCGGCGAGGTCGCGCGCGTTCAACTTCGCGTCCGTAATCTTCGCGTGGATTTGCATCCTCGCCGGATCGTGAAGCGAGATCAGTTTGCCCGTCAGCGGCAACTCGACGTCCCCCGTATGTAGGTTGAGCCGCTCGATGTCGAGTTCGGCGAGGGCGCCGCTCGCCGCCAAGTCGAGCTCGACGCGGTCGTCGAGATATTCCAACGAGGGAATGACGGCGCGCAAATCTCGGAAGTGAAACGGCTCGGCGCCCAAGCGGAGTTCCGTTCTCGCGTCGGGCAATTCGCGCTCGAAGTTGTCCCCAAAAATATTGAGACCCGAGACGGCGAGGTCCAGCGTTAGCTTCGTGGCGTCCGTTCTCAGTTCGAATCCCTCGACGAAAATTTCTTGCGGATCGAGGAAGAAATACCCCGTCGCCTCCACGCGCCGATACGGTCGGACGTTCGTGAAGAGCAAGAGATCGCCGAGGAGCAACTCGTACACGTTGTTGCGGATCGAGACGTCGGCGCCGAAGTAGCCCTGCAAGTCTCGTACGCGGAAGTCGTCGAGGTTTAGCGTGTCGTATTCAGCGTCGCTCTGCCAATAGCCGTAGGAGCTTAACGTGAAATCCACGTCGTACAACTCGACGTCGTCGATCTGAATATCGTAGGCGAACTCGCCGCCCTCCTCATCTTCCTCCTCTTCGGACGGCGGAAAAAGTTTCGTAACGATGAACTCGCCGCTTTGATCTCTGCGGAGCGTAACGTCCGCCTCCTCCAGCGAAACGAGCCGGATCATAATGTTCCGCGAAAAAATTTGTAGCGGAGAAATCATCGTCTCGATTTTCCGCGCCGCCGCGATCGTGTCGCGCTCGTAGGTCAAAGAGACGTCGCGCAACGCCAACGAGGTGAAAATGGTGCCGTCGATCCGCCCAATATTTAGTTCGCCGTTGAGCGACGCGTTCGCTTGTTCGAGGATCGTCTCGCGGAGGTACTCGCGGAAGGCGCTCGTTTGGCTAATCCCGAACGCGAGCGCGAGAAGGACGAGAACGACGGCGCCCGTGTACCGGAAAACCTTCGCCACCGCGCGCAGCCATTTCGGCGCGGGCGTTCCCTCCGGTCGGAAGCGCTTATTCTTAGCGTCGTCTTTGGGCGCCTCGCTCGGCGTCGGCTCGGTTTGCCGCGTCGGCTCGGTTTGCCGCGTCGGCTCGTCGGTCGCGTCGTTGTGTGTTTGGTTTTCGTTTTCGCTCACGTGGCGTAACGATCGAGGATCGTTTTAATAATGTCGGTGGTGGACGTCCGCGCCACAAACGGCACGCGTTCCACGCGTCCGCCGGCGTCTTCGACGACGTCCCGTCCGATAATATTTTCAAGCGCCCAATCGGCGCCTTTAACTAATATATCGGGCGTGAGGGCTTTAATCAAGGCGAGCGGATCGTCTTCGTCGAAAAGGACGACAAGATCGACCGATTCGAGATTGGCGAGAATGTAGGAGCGCTCCCCCTGCGGAACCACGGGTCGCTTCTCCCCTTTGATGCGTCGGACGGAGGCGTCGGAGTTAAGCCCTAAGATCAACCGATCGCCGTACGCCTTTGCTTTGGCGAGGTAATCGACGTGTCCGGCATGCAGGATGTCGAAACATCCATTCGTGAAGGAAACTTTTTCGCCGCGCGCCTTCCACGCGTTTCGAGCGGCGACGACGTCGGCGAGAGGCGTCGCTCCGTTCATACGGCGTCGCTCGCGGTTTGAAAGAGTTCGTCGGATTCGACGGGAACCACGCCCACTTCTCCGCAGACCACGCCCGCCGCCTCGTTGGCGAGGGTCGCCGCCTCGACGATATCCGCGCCCGCCGCCAGCGCGAGCGTTAACGTCGAGATAACCGTGTCT
>WJMR01000029.1 GCA_014727845.1 Ignavibacteriales bacterium | reverse complement strand
CGAGATACCACTCCGCGTTCAGTTTCCGTTGCGGCGGCACGGGGTAAACGAATTCGCCGAGCTCGGGATTAAAGATGTTCCACGCTTCGTAAATGTGTTGGTTCAGCGAGTCGGATTTATATTGCACGAGGATGTAAATCTTTCGGAAGCCGGAGTTGAGGCAGTTCGAAAGCGCGACGTCGATGATACGATACTTGCCCCCGAACGGAACCGCCGGTTTGCTACGGAACGAGGTAAGCGGAAAGAGCCGCTCGCCCTGTCCGCCGGCTAAAACCATCGTCACCGTATCGCGAAGAATAGAAGAACCGGCAAAAGCCATAATAACGCCCCATGATCAATTTCAGAAAACGCGTATTCTATATAATATAGTAAAATTCTCGGAGAAAACGTCAAGTGAGTTGACCCGCCGCCCCGTTCGCAACGCTCATAATCCAAAGGGATTACCAAAGACGCGCGGCGGATTGATAAGCGAACGTGGTTTTATTGTTGATTTCCCGCGGAAATCTCCGTCGCCACCCACCGAGAACCCGACGATCCGACGCCGCCGCTCTCGCCACGAAGTGTGAAAACGAGCGCCGATTCATCGTTTTGCGACGATTCTATCGCATCGCGGTTCGCGTCGAACGTCACTTTCGGAACGAACACCTCGATCTCGCTCGTCTCGGCGATAGCGGGCGCGCCCGACCCGTAGCCGAGAACGCGATCGACGCGGAGCGTGAGCTTCGGGTTCGTCTCCGTCGCGGTCGTCGCAATCACCACTCCTCTTACGCCCGCGTGATCCGGCGAGAACGTTTGCTCCGCGTATTGCGGCTCTTGCGTCTTTTCTCCCTCTTTCACCGAGGCGTCTTCTTTCGCGGAGTCCTTGCAGGAACATCCGACGACGAACACAAACGCCGCGACGGCGATCAGAACGGTTTTCATAAATCCTCCAACGATGGGATGAATGTTTGTGGAAAATAAAAAAAAGACCCGCCTTGGCAAAAAGACGGGTCCGAGAAAAAGGGGAGAACGTGTTAGCGCGCGACGACGATCGTGCCGGGATTGAGGCCCGCGGCGTATCGCGCCGTCTCGGTTCCGTCGGGCGCGAAGACGACCACCTCGCCGTCCTGCGTGTAATCCTTTGGGTTGCCCATATAGATTTCGCCCGTCGTCTCGTCGTAGGCGATTGAGTAAACCGTTCCATAAAGCGAGTTGACCGCGAGACCCGCGACGAATTCATCGTCCTCGACGGTCAGCGTCGCCAAGTCGATCTTGATGACCTTCGTGCCGTTGGTCGCCAACAGGTCGTCGCCCGCTACGAGGCACGGCTCGCCGAGATTGCCCGTCACGATGAGCGAATCGACCGCCGTGAGCGTGGCGGGGTCGATCTTGTAAACGCCGCCGTCTCTCGATCCGTCCCATGCGCCGACGCACACCGAGTAGATCGAGCCGTCCGAGGCGACGACGACGTCGATCGCGTTGAGTCCCACCTCGACGTTCCCGAGAACGCTATAATCCGACAGGTCGATTACCGTTACCGTCGTGCCCGAACCGAAGCCCGAATTGGCGACGAACAGTTTGTCGTCGGCGATCGCCATTCCTTCCGGGTTCGCGCCGACCTCGATCTCCTCGGTGATCGTAGTCTCATACGGAGAAATAACGAACACTTTGTTGACGAAGGAGCCGGTTACGAACGCCTCGGTCGAATCGACGATCAGAATTTCGCGCGGGGAACCTTGCGCGCCGAGATCGATGGAGCCGAGCGACTCGAACGTCAGGAGATCGACGACCTCGATTTTGTTCGAGCCGTTGACCGCCACGTAGCCCTTGTAACCGAGGATGGCAAGATCGTTGCCCGTGTCGCCGAGTGTCGCGCCGTTCTTGGTTTGATAGGCGTTTTGCGTCGCGGTTCCGTCGAACGCGACGTGCGTTATCGTCGAGTTGTTCTGCCCGAAGCCGCCTTCGTTGACGACGTACACGCCCTCGGCTTTGGGGAGATCGACGGGGTCGCCGGAAGTTGAGTTCTCGTCGCACCCGACGAGGAGCGCGATCGAAAAGGCGATCGCGATAATGTGACTAAAACGAACGGTCATTGTTCACCTCTCACAGTTTTATATGATATGCGGAAAGTCGCCGCGATTGTTCGCAGCGGCATTGGATAGGATTGCACGACGAGATAGGACTCGTCGAAAACGTTGGCGCACGAAAGCGTCGCTTCCGCCGTGAACGCGCCGAGAGTGAATCGGCGGCGCGCGTGCGCGTCCACGAGGAGGTACGGATCGAGCGAGCTGAACGGATTATTGTCCGCCGTATAGTACGACCGCGAGGCGTACGTGGCTATTACGGCGAACCCGAAATCGCCGAGCGTAAGCGTCGCGGCGGCGCGAGCCCGATGCTTGGGCGTGTAAACGATTTGTTTATCGAACGAGCGATCGTCCGCGGAAAGGGCGGAGCGGTTGCGCGCGTCGAGATAGTCGTACGACGCGTCGAGCGCGAGGAACTCGCCGAAGGGGCGAATCGTCGCGTCGAACTCGAGCCCGGTTGTGGCGGCTCGGCGGAGGTTGCGGGGGCGTTGCAAACCGTAAACCGTCGGCGTCCAGACGATCTTGTCGTCGGTTTGCCTCGCGAACCACGCGATCGAAAAGTAGGCGACGTCGTCGCGAGCGCCGAGGGAAAGCGCCGCCTCAAAACTCCGATAGCGCTCGCTCAGCAGCGCCTCGCGCGCGCCGAGAGCGGCGGCGTAGTAGCGCTCGTTAAACGTGGGCGTTCGGACGCCGTCCGCGTGAAAAAGGCGGAGCGTCGGATCGAAGGGAAGGTCGGCGACGACCGCCGCGCCGAGGGCGTACGAGAACTCCGACCCCTCGGCGCTCGGGTAGTTCGGTTCCTCTATCCCTTCGTATGAGAGTCCGGCGTACGCCGTCGCTTGGCTGGCGCCTTGGAAGGGGCGGCGTCGCTCCGCGGTCGCGGTCGCGTATCCTCGTAGCGAGCGTCGAGACATCGAGACTTCGCCGATAGCCGAATTAAGATATTGGCCTCGGTCGTCGAGATCGGCGCGGCGCGCCTCGGCGCCGAGGGCGAGGGTCGCGAACTCGTAGGCGCGCGCCATGCGGGCGTCGAGCGCGAACTCGTCGTAGTCGGTTTCGGCGGCGCGCTCCCCCCGCAACATCGTTCCGTCGGGATCCTCGAACGTCGCGGCTTGGCGATTCCAACTACCCGTCGCCGAGGCGCTCCATCCTTCGGCGAACGCCCAAGCGGCGTCGGAAACGACGAGCGTCGTTAGGTCGCTTCGGGAGGCGTTGGAGCCGCGTTGGTTGTTGTCGGAGACGTATCCCGGCAACCCGCTCGCGAACGATCGGAGGCCGACGAAAAGATTCGCCGCGTACGTTTCGTCGCGTCGCGTCGCGTCGGCGAGGAATCGCGCTCGTTCGTAGTGGGCGTTGTGGCGCGTATATCGTTCGTCTTGGAACTTGTACTCGTAGCGGTTGGGCGAGTAGGCATAGCCCGCGTCGATCGCCGTCGCGTAGTCGCCGAACCGGTCGCGATAGGCGACGGAAGCCGCGCGCCCCTCGTCGTCGTTGAATCGCGCGAAGGCGCTCGCGTTGGTCTCGCCATCGGGGTTGCCCGTTTCGAGTCGCACCGCGCCGCCCGAGGCGAACCGCGCCGTTCGGAGATCCCCGCCGCTCGAATACTCGACGCGCTCGAAGGCGTTCGCGTCGTAGGCGCCAAAATCAAACGCGCCTGTGCGGAGATCGTTGACGCGCGCCTCGTTAAAGAGCACAAGGGTGTTTTCGCCGCCCGCGCCGCGCGCCCTCGCTATTTGCAACTGTCCGCCGCCGCCGTAGGAACGGATCTCGAGCGCGCCGCTTTTCGCGAGCGCCGCCCCGAGCGATTGGGCGCCGGCGACTTCGATATCGCGCGGCGAAAACCGTTCGCGCCTCTCGACGGGCGCGGTTCGTTCGCCTTCGACGAGCGACACCTCCAAAAGGATCGACGCGGGCGCGAGCCGTACGACGGCGGAATCCGAGAGATCCGCGAGGGCGAGGCGGGCGGCGCGATAGGCGACGTGCGAAACGATCAGCGTGTCGTCCTCGGAAAAGGAGCGGAGGGGAACGGCGCCCTTGGCGTCGGCGACGCGAGTTTCCGACGAGCCGGAGACGAGAGCGTCGGGTATCGGCGCGTCGGTCCGAGCGTCGAGAACGCGGAGCGTCTGCGAGAACGCCGCTCCGGAAAGGAGCGCGACCGCGACGATAGCGCGAGCGAGAAATCCGAAAAAGAAACGATTATCCGAAGCCAAACGTAAACCGCGTACGTTTGCGCTCGCCGCGAGGCGAACGGTGAAAAAATCCGCGTCGGAACAATTGGGGGGCGTCGGTCGTGGGACCGCGCGTCTCAATCGCGAAGACGTCGGTTGCGCGTATTCGGCAGGTCTCCTGGCTCGGGATCGACCGCGGCGCCTTCCCGAGCGCTCGGCTCGGTGGCTTCCGCCGCGGCTGTGGCAATCCCACACAGTTGCGCGACAGCGCCGGATTCGCACCGGCTTCCCTATTCTTCCCGCTCGTTGACGCGCGGGACACCGAATAAAGTCGGACGAAAATAGTCAACTCGGTCGAGATATCAAAATCGCCGATTATTCTTTGAACCGCGCGTTTATTTTTCACGAGCGAGCGTTATATTAGTGATCTACTATTTCTGAATTTGGGCGACATGCAATTAGGACTCATCGGACTCCAGTATAGCGGTAAGACAACGCTGTTTCAAACGCTCGCGGGCGGCGAGGGGGCGGCGCGCGAGCGCGCGTCTATCGACGTTCCCGACGAGCGGCTCGACAACCTCACCGAGATTTTCAATCCGAAAAAACAGGTGAACGCGACGCTCGAAGCGTTCGACGTTCCGGGATTGAGCGTGGGGGACGACGGTAAAGTGAAGATCACGTCGGGTTTCCTGAACGCCGTTAAGAACAACGACGCGCTCTTTCACGTGGTGCGCGCGTTTAACAACGACGCCGTTCCGCATCCCGAGGGGAGCGTCGATCCCGCGCGCGACGTCGAGTTTCTGGAAACGGAGTTTCTTTTCGCCGATATGGCGATGATCGAGAATCGAATCGAGAAACTCGAGAAAGAAATCAATAAATCGCGCGCCGAGGAACCGCGCAAGGAGCTGCCCATCTTCGAGAAGCTCCGCGCCCACACCGAGGCGGAGAAGCCGCTCCGCTCGTTGGAGTTGGAGGAGCGGGAGCGCAAGGCGCTTTCGGGCTACCAATTCCTCACGCTGAAACCGACGATCGTCGGCGTCAACTTTTCCGACGACGGGAAGGACGAGGTGGACGAGACGAT
>WJMR01000203.1 GCA_014727845.1 Ignavibacteriales bacterium | reverse complement strand
GAGTGGGGCTATCTGAACGACGGCTTCCTCGTGAAGGGCTTGACGTTCCAAAACTTCGCCTTCAGAGAAGCGTGGTCCGGCGGCAACGCCATCTTCACCGTGATCGCCGACAACAACGACTCGGCGAGCGTGGCTCGCGTCACCGAGTGCGTCTTCGACAACAACGGCGCGCAAGGGTTCTTCGCGATGGAGTCCGACGGCTATCTCCAATTGGATAACTGCATCGTTTCCAACACGGGCGACTACTACGCCAAGCAGAACATCGGCTTCCTGATGAGCACCTACCGCGCGGTGATGTTGTTCAACAACACGTTCTACAACAACCACCCGCGTTCGGATATCAACGACTTGACGGTGATCGACGTCTGGAGCTACAACAACTCGGACGAGATCATCGCGCTTCACGCCTACAACAACTTGTTCGTCTATAACACGACCGACGAGTTGACGGGTATCGCCCAAGTACGGTGCGACGACGAGACGCATCCGACCGACGGCGATCACACGGCGATCATTTATCGCGGCAACAATATGTACTTCGGGAATTACTTCGTCGCCAACGAGACCGACACTTCGGACGACGTGCCGAACGACACGCTCGCCACGTGGGAGGGCTCGGACGGCGGACCCGAGGGCGTCACCTTCGACGAGTTGGTCGGCGCCGAAAAGATCATCGGCGATCCGATGTTCGCCGACGCCGAGAACGGCGATTTCCGCCTCGATCCCTCAAGCCCCGCCGTTAACGCGGGCATGGAGATCGCGGCGATCGGGACGGGACCGAACCCGCACATCGGTTGCCTGATGCCCGGGCTGGCGCCCGTCGGCGTCGAGGACGATCCGGGAGCGGTTAAGGAGTTCGCGCTTCGGCAGAACTATCCGAACCCGTTCAATCCCGCGACGACGATCAAGTTCCAACTGCCGCGCGACGCGAACGTGACCTTGGCGGTTTACGACGTCTTGGGCGCCGAAGTGGCTCGATTGGTGGACGGCGAGTTGCAAGCGGGTCGGCACGAAGTATCCTTCAACGCCGCGGATTTCGCCAGCGGCGTCTATTTCTATCGCATCCAAGCGGAAGATTTCGTAAGCGTTAAGAAGATGATGCTACTTAAGTAATCGGGCGGAACGCGGGGCGCCGCGCCTCGCGATTACCGCGACCGTTACGGTAATCAACCGGCGGGTTCCGAAAGGGGCTCGTCGGTTTTTTATGCGCCTTGCCAATCGCGTCGCGATTCCGCCCCGACGCGCCTTGCCAATCGCGTCGCGATTCCGCCCCGACGCGCCTTGCCAATCGCGTCGCGATTCCGCCCCGACGCGCCTTGCCAATCGCGTCGCTTTTTGGTATTTTTTTCGCAATCGTAAACCTGCAGGGAGAGTTCGATGACGCGTGCGATACGATGGCGGTTATTGGCGACGGTGTTCGCGGCGGCGTTGTTCGTCGGTTGCGACGACTCGGGGGATATCAATCTCTTTTCTGAAGCCGACGACGCGAAGCTCGGCGAGGACGTGGCGGCGGAGATCGAAGCCGATCCCGCAAACTATCCGCCCTACGACGGCGACCCTGCGGTGGCGACATACGTCGAGGGCGTCTTCCAAAACGTGCTCGCCTCGCCCGAGGTGGAGCGGAAGGAGGCGTTCGACTACGAGATCACGCTTATCGGCGACGCCGAGACGCTCAACGCCTTCGCGCTTCCCGGCGGCAAGATCTACGTGTACGAGGGCCTGCTGAAATACCTCGACAGCGAAGCCGCGTTGGCGGGCGTGATTGCGCACGAGGTGGCGCACTGCGAGAAACGCCACGCCACCCAACGGATGACCGCCTATTACGGCGTCTCCGCGCTTTTGAGCTTGCTCCTCGGGAACAGCCCGAGCATGCTCACCGAGATAGCCGCGAACCTCTTCGTCAACGTCGCCTTCCTCGCCAACAGCCGAGCCGACGAAGATCAAGCGGACGAATATTCCTACATTTATATGAACGACACGAAGTATTATCCCGGCGGCGTGAAGTTCTTCTTCGAGAAGATGCGCGACGACGGTTTGGTGGACGAGGGCGGGCAGGGGATCGCCACGTTCCTCTCGACGCATCCCGACCCGATCGACCGAATCGCGACGACCAACGAGCGATTGCGCGAGAACGGCGTCACGGTCGTCGAGCACGACGCGACGGGAAATAATCTTTACAAGAGCGACTACAAGACGAACGTCTTGGACAAACTATAATCGGAAACGGACGACGGACGAATATGCGGATAGCGCCCGTAGTAATCGTCGTTCTCGCGTTCGCGCTCGCCGCTTGCGAGGACGGTTTTAACATATACGACAAAGCCGAGGAGGTGGAGCTTGGCGACGAGGAGGCTCGGCAAATCGAGCGAGAAGTTCCCGGCTTCCGACTCTTCGAGGAGAAGCCCGGCGTGGAACGCTATCTCGAGCGGCGGATCTTCGAGGAGGTACTCTCGACGGGCGCGGTCGCTAATCGGGACGTCTTCGACTATCGGCTCCACCTAGTGGATAATCCGAACGAGGAGATGGCGTTCGCTTTGCCGGGCGGCCGCGTCTATCTCTATACGGGTCTCCTGCTCGCCGTACGTAGCGAGGCGGAGCTGGCGGGCGTGATCGCGCACGAGGTCGGGCATATCGAGCTCCGACACGGCGCCGAGCGGATGACGATGGAAAAAACGCTCGGCGTGGCGTTGGCGATCGCCTCGGCGTTTCTGAACAACCCCGTCGCCGACTTTGCGGGATCGAGCTTGGCGCAAATCGGCGTCCTTTCCTATAGTCGCGAGGACGAGCGCGAGGCGGACGACTTCTCCGTCGCGGCGCTGAAGGATACGCGCTACTATCCCGGCGGCGCCAAGCTCTTCTTCGAGCGACTGATAGCGCAAAAGAAAGCCGACCCCGACGGCGACGGCTACCTCGTCTATCTCTCCACGCACCCCGACGTGCCCGAACGCATCGATCGGATCGAGGAACGATTGCGCGAGCTCGGACGGGAGAACGTTCGGTTGGGCGAGGAGGCGCCCGGGCTCTACGGCGCGGAGTATCGCGCGAACGTGTGGAGTCCGCTGGCGAGACACTATAATGTTGTGGACGAACACGGGTACCAATGAGGATAACGACTATGTGGAAACGAGCGGCGGTCGTCGCTTTACTCGCCTTCTTTGCGGGTTGCGCCGACGACGGCATTAATCTCTTTACCGTGCAAGACGACGCGGAACTGGGCGCCGAAGTGGCGGCGGAAATCGAGAGCGATCCGCAAACGTATCCGCCTTACGAAGGCGATCCGAGCGTGGCGACCTACCTCGAGACGCGCGTCTTCGAGCACATTTTGGAATCGCCCGAGATCGAGTATAACGACGCGTTCTCCTATCGCGTCGAGATCATCGACGACCCCGAGACCCTCAACGCCTTCGCGTTGCCGGGCGGACGCGTGTATGTGTACACGGGCTTGCTGAAATACTTGGACAACGAGGCGGCGCTTGCCGGAGTCTTGGCGCACGAGATCGCGCACGCCGAGCGGCGCCACGCGACGCGACGCCTGACGAAATACTACGGCGTCTCGTTCCTCCTCTCCGTTCTCCTCGGCGAGAACCCTTCGACGGTCGCCGAGATCGCGGCGAACCTCTTCGTCGGCGCGGCGTTCCTGGCGAACAGCCGAGACGACGAGTACGAGGCGGACGAGTACTCGTTCAAATATCTGCGGGATACGCGCTACTATCCCGGCGGCGTTAAGTTCTTCTTCGAGCAGATGCGAGACCAAAACCTGATCGACACGTCGCGCTCGTCGGTCGAGACGTTCCTCTCGCCGCACCCCGACCCGATCGACCGGATCTCGGAAATCGACGAGCGACTGAACGAGGCGAACGTGCCCGTCGTTTCGTGGGACGCCGAGACGCGGACGGACGTGTATCGCGAGGAGTACGAGACGAACGTGAAAACGCCGCTCTCGACGAGGACGCGATGAGCGACGCGCGCGCGATGAGCGAGGAACGTAAACAATTCCGCGCGGGGCTCGCGCTAACGATGGCGGCGACGGCGTTCGCCTTGTTCGGACTCGTCTCGGCGTGCGGCGTCACGATCTTCTCGCTCGAAGACGAGACGGCGATGGGCCGCAAGGTGGCGGCGGAAATCGAGGCGAACCCGAAGGAGTATCCGCCCTATAGGGGCGACCCCGCGGTCGAGCGTTACGTGAACGAAGTCTTCCACAACCTCCTTCCCGCGGGCGCGGTCGAGTATCAGGAGGAATTCGCCTACCAAGTTCGGTTGATCGACAAGGGGGACGCAAAGAACGCCTTCGCGTTGCCGGGCGGATTCATCTACGTGTACACGGGTTTGCTCGGCTACCTCGATAGCGAGGCGGCGTTGGCCGGCGTGCTCGCGCACGAGATAGGCCATTGCGAGCGTCGGCACGCGTCGAAACGGATCACGAGCTACTATGGCGCGCAAGTCGCGTTGTCGCTCGTTCTCGGTCGGAACCCCGGTATGATGGCGGAGTTGGCGGCGAATCTTTTCACGGGTATGGCGTTCCTCGCCAACAGCCGCTCGGACGAGCGCGAAGCCGACGAGTTCTCGATCGACGTGTTGGCGGATACGAAATACTATCCGGGCGGGATGACGTTCTTCTTCGAGAAGATGCGCGCGAAGGGGGAGACGGAGGAGAGTTCGGATTTCTCGCAACTATTTAAAACGCACCCCGCGCCGCTCGAACGGATCGACGAGATGAACGAGCGCCTCATGGCGCGGGGCATAACGCTGAAGAGCTACGGCGCGACGGGCGAGGGGATTTTTCGCGAACGCTATCAACGAGAAGTGGTCGCGAAACTACGGTGAGCCGCGCTCGAAGAGTCGTCCAATTCCTTATTGCCTTTCGTTCCGAAAGACGGTAAATTCATTTGTGGAGATAACAGGGGAGACGAGAGCATGTTTTGTTCCCGCCCGGGGGAAACGGCGGGAACGCCTCTCCCTCGGAGCGAATCAAACTTGACGAACGATAACTTGGTAAACCCGGGGCGGTAAACGCGCGTTCAATGGAGCAAGAAACACAAGTCACACCGTATAATCTCGAAAAGACGCTAATCCTCGATTGCCTCAAGCTCTTCGCGATCGTGGCGCGTTTCGATAAGGACGTGACCGACCGTGAGCGCGAGTACGTCCGCCAATATCTCCGCATCCTCTTCTCGGACGACCTGACGGGCGCGTTGATGGAACGATTCAACGAATACGTCGCCGCCAAGCTCGACGTCCGCGAAGTGGTCGATAAGATCAACAGGGAATTCAGCTACGAGAACAAGATATTCTTCTCGCTTAAGATCTACGAACTGATCACCAACGACGAGGACTTCGACCAACGGGAGGCGGACCGCGCCGACGAGATTTTTAAGGCGTTGCACATCGACGATCGGGACGTCGAGACCGTTAAGCGCGTTTATCAGAACGACCGATTCACGAAATCCACCTTCGAGCACGGCGGCAGGGTTTCCACACTGGTGGTCGGTCCCGACGCGGACGAATCCGATCTGCGCGCGCCCTACGACGACGCCAACCTCCTCTTTATGAAGGTGGACGATCTGATCTGCATCATCGATCGGAGCGGCGAGAGCTACACCTTTATCGACGATCTGCGCATCACCGGGCGCTTCTCGCTCAAGGTGCAGCAGGGGCAGGAAATCGCGATCAAGAACTACCTTCTTAAGTACGACGACTTGATGCTCCTCTTCACGCTGAACATGCAGGCGTTGGCGGATAAGAGCTTGTTCATCAAGGAATCGCAAGAGGACGTGATCGTGGACGCGATCTTCTCGAAGACGAGCGTCGGCGAGATCCGATTCGAGAACCTGCTCATCAAAGTGCTGCCGCTTTCCGGCGAGATGAAGCTGGAGGTCAACGGCGAGCGCCGCGAAGACGGGGCGATCGTTAATCTCTCGGATCGCGTCTTTGTCAACGACTGCGATCTGAATATTCGCCGCATCTTCGTCGAGTATCGGCTCGGACGCGAGGACTACATCGTCGAGGCGGATAAGGATCGCTACGTCGTCTCAAACGGTCCGAACTCCGACATCTTCGTCTTCGACGCGGTCAACGATCCGTGGGAGTGCTACTTCAACGTCGAAGAGGGGCGGCTCTCGCTCGATCCGCACAACTGTCCGCACGATATCTACGTCAACGAGCGCGTGGCGAAGCGGGTGGCGGAGGTGAAGCGGAACGACTACGTCTTCATCAACGACAGCATTTTCCACTTCGACGTGGACATTATCCGCAAGCTGATCTTCAGCATCAAGAACATCGAGGCGTTCCATCTGCGCTACGTGTTCAACGACAAGACGGTCGGCGTCGATCAAATAAGTTTCGAGGTGACGAAGGGGGACTTCATCGGCATCATTGGGCCGAGCGGCTCGGGCAAGTCCACCCTGCTAAGCATCATCAACGGCTACAACAGGCCGGATAAGGGCGAGATATTCGTCAACGATTTCAATCTGCACAAGAACTACGAAAGCATTAAGGACTACATCGGCTACGTGCCGCAGGACGATCTCCTCTTCGACAACCTAACCGCCGAAGAGAACCTGCGCTACTACGCGAAACTCCGCTACCCCGAGAAAGACGACGCGGCGATACGCACGATCGTCCGTCGCGTGTTGATGGACATCGAGATGCACGATAAGCGCCACGAGCGCGTCGGGAGCGTGTTGGAGCGGCGCCTCTCGGGCGGCGAGCGGAAGCGGCTGAACATCGGGTTGGAGCTCGTTTCCGACGTGGGCATCCTCTTCCTCGACGAGCCGACCTCGGGCTTGTCCTCGAAGGACTCCGAGAAGATCGTCGGCATCCTTCACCGGCTCACCCTCTTGGGCAAGATCGTCTTTTCCGTTATTCACCAGCCGAGCGCCAAAGTCTATCGGCTCTTCTCGAAAATCATCTTGATGGACAAGGGCGGCAAGCTGGCGTATTTCGGCGAGGCGATGTCGGCGCTCAAGTACTTCCACGATCACGACGCCGAACGCCGAGGCGCGATCGAAACCTACGGCGACGAGGAGTCGGACTACGACCCCGACAATTTGCTCGACACGCTCGAAGAGCCGATCCGAGACATCGACGGCAGCAAGCTCCCTTATCGGCGCTACACGCCCGACTATTGGAAGGAGCGTTTCAAGCGGCGGCAGGAGACGGTGAAGGAGGCGCGGGTCATTCCGGAAATTCCGCTCCCCTTGCCCCCGAAGCGGCAGGATAATCCGCGGAAAGAATGGACGCAGTTCGCGACCCTCTTCATCCGAAATTTCAAGAACAAGGTCCGCGACAAATCGAACCTCTTCACCACCTTCTTAGGCGCGCCGGTTCTGGCGCTCATCGTCAGCTTCATCCTCCGCTACAACCCCTACGAGGATAGCTACAACCTCTATCAGAACTCGCACCTGAAGACGTTCATCTTCCTGGCGGTCATCATCAGCGTGTTCCTCGCGCTCAGCAACAGCGTGGACGAGATCGTGAAGGACGCGGGCATCCGCATGCGCGAGAAGATCCTCGACATCAAGCATAAAAACTACTACCTCGCAAAGTTCCTCACGCAGGCGTTCTTCGCGCTCGTTCAGACGATCCTCTTCGTGGCGGTCTCCTTTCCGATTTTGGAAATCCACGAGTTATATTTCCATTACGTCGCCTACCTCACGTTGGTGTCGTTGGGCGGCGTGGCGGTCGGATTGTCGATCAGCTCGATCCCGAATCTTTCGGAGAAGGCGGCGAGCAACTTGGTGCCCGTTATCCTCATTCCGCAGATCATCTTCGGCGGCGCGCTCATCGAATACGAGGAGATGAACCGCGCGTTAAAGATCGTGGAGAACGACCCGATCCCGGAGATCTGTCAATTTATGACGTCGCGATGGGCGTACGAAGGATTGATGACGATGCAATACTCGTACAACGCCTACCACACGCCCGTCAAAGAGCTTGAGGATCGGAAGGATAAGATCGAGAAGAACAAAGAGGCGATCATCGAGGCGTACGGCAAGGACTATTACGCCGATCTTTACGTGAAGACGCGGGATCAACTGCGCGAGTTCCGACAAAGCCGACGCGATAAATACGGCAACGCCGACGTGAACAAGGCGGTGCGCGAGGCGAACCTCGAGTACGAACGCAAGCGCGAGCGCTCGCTTATGCGCGGCGAGAACATCGAGGCGAACCCCGTCTCCTATCCGCTGTTCGTCTCGGAAAAGCGGTTCCCGTTTACCGACTACTCGGTGCACACGGTTTGGTTTAACTCGATATTTGTTCTCGCCATCACCGTCTTTCATATGTTCCTCGCGCTCACGATGCTTCACTATAAGGACGAAGTGTCGCGTGCGGTTCAATTCCTTAAGCGAATGAGAATACCGACGAGAGGAGTATTTTCTCGCGGAGAAACGAAGAAACGAGACGCGTAGCGCTTTACAAGAAACGATTAAATATGTATATTATTTCTCGTCGGAATGACGACCGAAAGCGCTCAACCAACTTTTCAAAAAAAACATAAAGGGAAGAGGATGAAACGCGCGTTTTATCTGCTTACTTTCGCCGCGATCGCCCTCGGCGTCGTCGCGTGCGGCGACAACGACACCGGCGACGATATCAATATTCCTCAAACCACCGGTCAGAGCGTCGAAGACGACAGCGCCGCAAACTACGTGACGCCTTCCCCCGGCGAGATGTTCGCGGAGCTGGAAGAGACGACGCCCGACGTCGATTGGAAAAACTATATCGTCCAAACCGAGAAAAGCGGCTACGACGACGATCGCGTTATCGCGCTGAACTTGGGCAATCGGCTCAACAACATTTTCCTCTCGGTGCTCGCCAAGGATCGCGACGCGTTCGCCAAACTCTCCGACGTCGCGCAAGATCTCGCGTTGCAGATTCACGTAAGCGAACCGCTCATCGCGCGGAAAGACCATATGAAGGACCTCGTTCGCCGCGATAAGTGGGACGAAGTTCGCCGCGTTATGGACGAGATGTACGTCGATATTATGCGCGAGGTGAAGCGCAAAGAAAACATCGGCGTGCTTACGGAAGTCGGCGCGTGGATGTCGGGCTTAAAGTCCGTCTCCCAAGCGCTCAGCGAGAACTACAACTCCTTCGGCACGAAAATTTTCTATCAGCCCGAAGTCGTGGATTACTACATCACCGAAGTCAACAACCTCGAAGAATACTCGAAGGATAACCCGATCGTTAAGCAGATCATCGAAGATCTCGTCAAGATCAAAGAGATTATGCCGAAAGACGCCGACGAACGCATCTCCCGCGAGGACGTTCGGAAGCTCTACGAGTTAAGCTCGAACGTCGTCGAGCAGATTCTCGCCGGCTAAACGGTCGCGGTAATAGCTAAACGGTTTAACCGGACGCGGAGCGAGAATCCGTGTCCGGTTTTTTGTGTCATTTCCGAGCCAACGCTATGAAGATTCGCAAAGCCGTCGTTACCGCGGCGGGTCCCGACCAGCGCCGACTGCCGATCCAGACGCTCATCGACCGAGACGGCGTCGAAAAATCCGCGCTCGCCATCCTCGTCGAAGAGGCGGCGGCGGCGGGCGTCGAGAAGATTTGCGTGGTCGTCAACCCCGAGGACGAATTCACCTACGCCAACGCGCTCGGCGACGTCGAGGCGGACGTCGTCTTCGCGCCGCAATCCCGACCTCGCGGCTACGGGCACGCCGTATTCGAGGCGGCGTCGTTCACGGCGGGCGAGCCGTTCCTGCATCTCGTCGGCGATCATCTCTACGTCGGACGCGGCGGAAAGAGCGTCGCCAAACGGATCGTCGAGACCGCCGAAGCGCGCGACGCGTCGGTCTCGGGAGCGCGCGCCACTCGAGAGAATCAACTCGCCCGCTTCGGCGCCGTCGGGGCGAAACGACTGCCCGACGCCGAGAACCTCTATCGCGTCACAACCGTTCGCGAAAAACCCACGCCCACCGAGGCGGAGCTCGATCTCGTCGTTCCCGGTATGCGCGCGGGTTACTACTTGTGCTTCTTCGGCGTGCATGCCCTCTCGCCCGCCGTAATGGAGATTCTCGAACGCCGCGTCGTCGAAGCGAAGCCCGACGAGAAGATCGGCTTCTCGCCCGCGCTCGCCGAACTCGCCGATCGCGAGGAGTATCTCGCGCTCGAACTCGACGACTGGCGCTACGACGTCGGCGCCCGTTACGGCGTCACCGTCGCCCAACTCGCGCTCGCCTTAGGCGGCGACGATCGCGACTACGTCCTCACTCAATTGCTCGAGCTACTCGCCAACCGCGAACTCGACGCGCCGAGAGGCGAAAAGCGATGAGCCGACTCGTTGACGTCGTTACCGCCTTGGACCCCGAGAAGCGGAACGCCCCGATCGAGCGCGTCGTCGAAGGGCTTACTCTCGACGATCTCCTCCGCGAACGCGACGCCCTCGACCGATTCCGCGACGAAACCGACAACCTCTACGAAAAAGTTCGCGCCCTGTTTTTTTTGGCGTATCTTCATCGCTACGCCTTGCCCCAAGCTCCCGGCGTTTTGGCGGGCGGCGCCGTGCCCTACCGCGGCTACGAGCATCTGCTCAAACGTCGCTTCGAGGAGGCGATCGAATCGTTTCTCCGCGAGTGGCGCGCCTCCGGACCCACCGACGGCGTATCGAGCGCGCTCGCCGAGGCGTATCACAAGCTCGGTTTCCAAACTCTCGCCGATCAAGTGCGCGCCAGCGTGCGCGCCTCGAAGGGCAACCGATGGATGTTCAGAACGGGACACCCCGACGACTATCCGCTTCGCGTTCGCCCGGAGCTACTCCGCCGCGCCGGCGCCGACGGGGCATACCCGCTCCTGCGCGAGTTGACGCCCGTCCGCATGGATTTCTCTCACTCGGGATGGAGCGATATTTTTTTCCTCGGGATGGATTATCCCGAGGGCGCGCGCGTCGTCAACGCGTCGATCGATCTCGTCGTCAAAGGCGCGGGTGAACCGAAACCGCCCGTCGAGGCGTGGCTACGCGTGATCGATCGCCCCGTCGTTCGTCTGGCGAGCGCGGATCTTCAAGCGGTCGTCGAGCTGACG
>WJMR01000202.1 GCA_014727845.1 Ignavibacteriales bacterium | reverse complement strand
CTTGACAGGGGGCTGAAAAGATACGAGGGCGCTCTTAATCTCTTAACCCCCTGTCAAGGGGGTCGCCGACCAACGGGAGGCGGGGGGGGGCCGCCGAAGGCGAGCGTCCCGACGAGTCGGGAAGACCTCTCTCGCTACGCTTGTCGCCGCTAAAAGAGAACCCCCGCTTCGCCCCTCCTTCGTCGGGGCGCCGCCCTCGGTGTCTATTAATCCCCACTTGTCAAAGGGGGCGGGGCGCCGATAGAAAGAATCGGGATGAATCGTCCTCGCGTTTCGTTAGTAAAGCGACAGCCCCGCAACGAAAATATATTACGGAGTGAGTGAACTTAAGAGCGCACGCGTTGGTTAATAGTATATGAGTAATAGGTTACTCGCGACCGCCGCAGTAGGCAAACAGTCGCGGGGCTTGATACGTTAGACAATAAACAAGCATAATCAACAAGGAGAAGGGAATGATACGATTTGCGACGCTTCTTTTAATGCTGTCGGCGGGGTCGCTCGCCACGCATCCAACGCAAGCGCAGACCGAATTCGGCGAACAACAAGTGATTTCCGCCTCCGCCGAAGGCGCCACCGACGTTTACGCCGCCGATCTCGACGGAGACGGCGATTACGACGTTCTCGCGGCGCTGACGGGTTCGTATAAGGCGGGGACGGTCGAGAATTCGGCAATCATGTGGTACGAAAACGACGGAAGCGGATATTATGGGGAAGGGCGAGTAGTACCTCGAACGCCATTTGGGCGCTCTCGGTTCATGCGGCCGACCTCGACGGGGACGCGGATCTCGACGTCATCTCGGCGTCTAATAACGACAACAAGGTGGCGTGGTACGAAAACGACGGGAGCGGAAATTTCGGAGAGCAAAAAATAATCTCCGCCGGACTCGACGGCGCAAGATCGACGTACGCCGCCGATTTGGACGGCGACGGCGACTACGACGTTCTCTCGGCGTCGTACTTCGATAAAACGATTTCCTGGTTTGCAAACGACGGAAACGGTAACTTCGGCGAACGCCGAGTCGTTACCGCGAACGCCGACGGAGCCAACGACGTTTACGCCGCCGATTTGGACGGCGACGGCGACTTCGACGTTCTCTCGGCGTCGGAGCTAGACGATAAAATCGCGTGGTATGAAAACGACGGCAACGGGAATTTCGGCGATCGCCAAGTCGTCTCGTCCAAAGCCGACAGAGCCGTTTCCGTGCACGCCGAAGACCTTGACGGCGACGGCGACTACGACGTCCTCTCGACGGAGGTGTACGGCGGAGCGACTCTTTGGTATGAAAACGACGGCAACGGGAATTTCGGCGAACCGCAAGTGATCTCCGGAGGCGCGTCGCCGTGGTCGGTTTACGCCGCCGACTTGGACGACGACGGCGATCACGACGTTCTCACCGCTGCTACGAAAGACGACCAAATAGCGTGGTACGAGAACAAAGGGGGCGGAAACTTCGGCGCTTACGAGAACAAGACAAACGTCATTACCAAGGACGTCGTCCAAGCGACGTCGGTTTTCGCCGCCGATCTCGACGGCGACGGAGATTTAGACGTCCTTTCGGCTTCCGAAAAAGACGACAAAGTAGCGTGGTATGAGAACCTGCTACGTTAGCGAGTAGCTACGAGTTTGCTCTTGAGGGCGAGCCGCGGGTTCGCCCTTTTTTATTCCCCCCACTTTCTCTTTTGCGCGTTTTTCCTTTGTGGATTTTTTATTATTTTGCTTAGCGACACCACAACGTATGCGATCATACCGCTCGTCGAGCTACGCTCTTCATTAAGCGCCGAGGGGTCGGCGCGAGGACGGAACCGCGAGCGGGAAACGCGTTAGCAGGATAAAGCGATATGGCATTGACGTTCCGGGGCGGCGCGCATCCGCCCGAGGGTAAAGCCCTCAGCGAGGATAAACCCCTCGAGCGGCTCCCCCTTTCCAAAGAGATTATCATCCCCCTCTCGCAGCACATCGGCAAACCCGCCAATCCGCTCGTCAAAAAAGGCGACGAGGTGAAGACGGGGCAAGTCCTCGCCGAAGCCGACGGGTTTATTTCGGCTCCCGTCCACTCTTCGGTGACGGGCAAGGTGACGAAAATCGCCAAGGGTCCGACGCCGTCGGGCTATCCGAAAGAAGCGATCTTGATTAAGCCGAGCGAGGAGGAAGAGAAGGAGTTCTTCGATCCGCTCGACCCCGACTCCGTCGAGCCCGAACAGATTATCGAGCGCGTGCAAAAGGCGGGGCTCGTGGGGCAAGGCGGCGCGGCGTTCCCGACGTCCGTCAAGCTCTCGCCCCCGAAAGGCAAGGAGATCGATTGGCTCATCATTAACGGCGCCGAGTGCGAGCCGTATCTGACGCGCGATTATCGGATGATGATCGAAGAGCCGGACGCGGTCGTCGCCGGACTGAAGCTGTTGATGAAAGCCGTCGGCGTGAAGAAAGGCGGCGTCGGTATCGAGACGAACAAGCCGAAGGCGATCGAAGCGATGACCGAGGCGGTTAAGAACGTCGAGAACGTCGAGGTGTATCCGCTGAAAACGAAATACCCGCAAGGCGCCGAGAAGATGTTGATCAAGGCGATCACGGGCAAGGAGGTCCCTCCGGGCAAGTTGCCGTTGGACGTCGGCGCCGTAGTGCAGAACGTCGGGACGGCGCGCGCGGTGTATCGCGCCGTTAAGGAGGGCGAGCCGCCCTACGAGGTGGCGCTCACGGTTACGGGGGGCGGAATCAAGGAGCCGAAGAACCTCTACGTTAGGGTCGGCACGCCGATTAAGGACGTGATAGAGTTTTGCGGCGGATTGACCGACGACGCCGAGCGCGTCATTGTCGGCGGTCCGATGATGGGCGTCGCGCAATACGATCTCGGCGCGCCCGTGCTGAAGGCGACTTCCGGCATTCTGGCGTTAACGAAGAAAGAAGCCGCGAAGAGCGCGGAAACACCGTGCCTCCGATGCGGCAAGTGCGTGGACGTCTGTCCCGTCAACCTCCTCCCGACGCGACTGGCGCTCTTGAGCCGCCGCGAACGATTCGAGGACGCCGAGGACGTCGGCGTGATGACGTGTATGGAATGCGGCACGTGCGTGTACGTCTGCCCCGCGAACATTCCGCTGGTGCACTGGATACGATTAGGCAAACAGGAAGTGGCGGCGTTGCAACGCAAGCGTCGCGCCGCGTCGTAGCCGAGCGTTCCGCTATCTATTACTATATAGCGAAGACTCGGCGACGACAAACCGCGCGCGCTAAATCGGCGCGCCAACGCGAACAACGGTCAATCAGGTAAGCGTTCTATGGCAAAAGCGACCACGAACATCCCCGAAGGAGTCGAGCTACGGATATCGAGTTCGCCGCACGTCCGTTCGGGACAATCAACCTCGAAGGCGATGTGGACCGTCGCCGCCGCGATCGCGCCGACGGCGGCGCTCGGCGTCTATTTCTTCGGCGTCTATCAGCTCGCGGTTATCGCCACTTGCGTGGCGTTCGCCCTTTTAGCGGAGGCGACCGCGAAAGCGATGCGGAAACAGAAGCCGACGCTTTTGGACGGCTCCGCCGCGTTGACGGGGCTACTGCTCGCGCTGGTTCTGCCGCCGAACGTCTCGCTCGTATTCGCGGCGCTCGGTTCCGTTTTCGGCATAGTCGTCGGCAAGGAAATCTTCGGCGGATTGGGCTACAACATTTTCAACCCCGCGCTCGTCGGTCGCGCGTTCCTCCAAGCCGCCTTCCCTTCGGCGATGACGACGTGGACGATGCCCGACCTAACGCCCGACGCGATGACTTCGGCCACTCCGCTGGCGCTCTCGAAGTTCGGCGACCAAGCGGCGAAGGCGGGGATCGATTTCGGCGCGATGTTCTTCGGCAACATCGGCGGCTGTATCGGCGAGACGTCCGCGTTGGCGATCATCGTCGGCGGCGTCGCGCTCGTCGCGCTCGGCGTGGTTAATTGGCGGATCCCCGTTTCGATTATCCTGGGCGTCGTCGTCTTCGGCGGCTTGTTCAACCTGATTGATCCGGCGACGTATCCGAACCCGATCTTCCATCTGCTCGGCGGCGGCTTGCTCTTCGGCGCGTTCTTTATGGCGTCGGATTGGGTCACCTCGCCGCTGACCGCCTCGGCGTTGTGGATCTACGGATTGGCGATCGCGCTGCTGGTCGTCGTCATCCGTCTGTTCGGCGGATTGCCGGAAGGCGTGATGTACGCCATTCTCATTATGAACGCCGTCGCGCCGATGCTCAACCGCTTCACGCGACCGAAATTATTTGGAGAGGCGAAGAAGGCATGAAAACTCCGCTACATATGTTGGCGACGCTCCTGGTGATCGGGTCGATCTCGGGCGCCGCGCTCTCGCAAGTCTTCGAGTGGGCGACGCCGCGAATAGAGGCGAACCGGAAAGCCGAGACGGAAGCCGCCATTAAGGAAGTCTTCCCCAAAGTCGCCTCGACCGAGCCGGTCGAATCCGAAACGCTCGAAGCGTATAAAGCGTTCGACGAGGCGGGCGAGTTGCTCGGCTACGCCGTCGTCTATGCGGGCAACGGCTTCCAAGGCGAGATCCGATTGATTTTCGGAATCACGCCCGACACCGAGACGATCACGGGATACCGCGCGCTCGAGCACCAAGAGACGCCCGGCATCGGCACCATCCTCAACGATCCGTGGTATTACGAGCAATTCGACGGGCTCTCCGCCAAGCCGCAAGTCGGCTGGGTGAAGGAGGGCGAGGACGCCGCCCCCAACGAAATTCATGCGAAAACGGGCGCGACGATCAGCTCGAAATCCGTCGTCGCCATCATCAACGCCGGTCTCGAGGAACTCCGCGCGACCCTCGGCGACAAGAACGCGTAGCAAAGGCAAGGACGCGAATATGAAAAAACAAGCCCCGCTCGGATCCGTCTTCACCGACGGTCTGTGGAAAAACAACCCCGTGATGAAGCAGGTGCTCGCGATGTGCCCCGTGCTCGCCGTCACCGTATCGGCGGAGAACGGCATCGCGATGGGATTGGCGACCACCTTCGTGCTCGTCTCCGCCTCCACGATCGTTTCGCTCGTGCGTAGCTGGATACCCTCGCAGGTGCGCATCGCCTCCTACATCCTTGTCATCGCCACGTTCGTCACCATCGTCGATTACGTGATGAAGGCGCAGTTCTTAGAGATGAGCAAGGCGCTCGGTCCCTTCATCCCGCTGATCATCGTCAACTGCCTCATCCTCGGCAGGCAGGAGGCGTTCGCCTCGAAGAATCCGCCCCACCGCGCGATCCTCGACGCGCTCGGGATGGGCGTCGGACTCACGATGACGCTCTTCGTACTCGGCGGCATCCGCGAGATACTCGGCAGCCGCGAGCTGCTCGGAACGCAAGTCTTGCCGGACGCGTTCGAGCCGTGGATCGTGATGATCCTCCCGGCGGGCGCGTTCCTCACGCTCGGCTTTATGTTCGCCGTCGCCAACGCCGTTGAGAAGCGGAAAGAAGACTTGGCGCGCGAGGAAGTCTATCGCAAACATTATCGCCCCGACACGCTCGAACCGGCGGCGCAAAAGGAGGCGTAAGCGATGGAACTATTTCTGATTTTTATCTCCGCCGCGGTCGTCAACAACTTTGTGCTGGCGTACTTCCTCGGCATCTGCCCGTTCATCGGCGTCTCGGGCAAACTCAGCTCGGCGTTCTCGATGGGGATGGCGGTTACGTTCGTGATGACGCTCACGGCGATCGTCACGTGGCTGATCTACCACCTCCTGCTCGTGCCGGATCTCGTCTTCCTGCAATACGTCTCGTTCATTCTGGTCATCGCCTCGCTGGTGCAGTTCGTCGAGATGTTTATCAAGAAGGTAAGCGCGCCGCTGTATCGGACGCTCGGCATCTTCCTGCCGCTGATCACGACCAACTGCGCGATCCTCGGATTGGCGCTTTTCGCCGTGATGCGTGACTACGGATTCCTCGACAGCGTCGTCTTCGGATTGGGCGCGGGCGCGGGCTTTACGCTGGCGATCACTATTATGGCGGGCGTTCGGGAAGAACTCGAACTCGCCGACGTGCCGCAAGCGTTTAAAGGCGTCCCGATTACGCTCGTCGTCGCCGGACTGTTGGCGCTCGCGTTCATGGGATTCGCGGGATTGATCTAACTCGTCCGCTCGCCGCCAAGGCGACCGCCGCCAAGGCGACCGCCGCCAAGGCGCGCGTCGGAAATCCGACCGAACGGGACGAACGACTTTTTGACGAAAACGATATTTTACAAGAAAGCGGAAAAGAAAAGGAGCGAAGCGTATGGCGTCGCGCAGAACATTTCTCAAAGCGATGGGCGTAGCCGCCGCCGCGGCGGGCGCGGGCTACAAACTCGGCGCGCTCGGCGAGAGCGAACGATCGTTAACGATGTGCGGATTGCTCCCCGACGAACGCGCGCTCCGCGCCTTCGTCAACGCCTTTCGTTCCCGCTCGGGCGCGGCGACCGAACGCCCCGCCATTGAGTCGGAACGCGCCGTCGCCGCGATACTCAAAGACGAGTGGAAACAGAGCGGGTGGAACGCCTCGAACGCCGGCGCCGCCGTTATCCGAGCGACGCGCCTTAAAAACGCCGTCGAGGCGGACGTGCTGATCCGCGACGGCGCCAAGTCGATCTACGACCCGAATCGCGACTACGACGCCTCCGCCGCCGCCCTCAGACGATTGATCAGAGGCGGAGCCGCCGAGCTGATGGTCGTCGCCTCCTACCGCGACGAATCCGCGCTGACGGGATGGCTCAAAGGCGAGAAGGCGCTCTCGATCGAACGCGCGGGTAAAGAAATCGAGCGGATTCCCCTCGCGCGAAAACGCGCCGAGTTGACGCTCGACGGCGACCGAGGCAAAACGACGATCGTCGTCGGCGACGGAACCGCCCGCGTGAAAACGGCGAGCTGCCGTCACAAGCTTTGCCAAGCGTCGGGCGAAATCGCCGCGCGAGGCGAGGCGATCGCCTGCGCTCCGAACGGATTGATGCTCTCGGTCGTGTAAGGGACGAGCGGCGAACGACCGACGCCGCGAGCGTATGAAGAAGAATAGAATAGTTATCTATCTCGCGATCTTTGGCGTATTTTTTCTGATCGGCTATTTCCTCGGCGATCCCGCCGTGGTCGGAAACGACGAGAACGTCCGGCGCACCGTCGCGCTCGGAACCGTCGTCGAAATCCAAACGCGTGAAGACCCCGAGGACGCCGCCGACGCGATAGACGCGGCGTTCGCGGAATTCGGGCGGATCGACTCGCTCCTCTCGACCTATCGCGAAAAGAGCCCCGTCCGACGGCTCAACGACGGCGCCGACTCGGCGCTCGCGAGCCGGGAAGTCGCCGACCTCCTGACGAGATGCGCGGCGCTGACCGAACGAACCGACGGCGCGTTCGACGTCGCGCTCCACCGATTGATCGACGCGTGGGGATTCGAGCGAGAGCTCGAGCGCGTTCCCCCGGACGCCGAGATCGACTCGGCGCTCGCG
>WJMR01000201.1 GCA_014727845.1 Ignavibacteriales bacterium | reverse complement strand
CAGAAGGGGATGGCCAAGCAGATGGGCGTGAAGCCGAAAGAGGTGAAGGACCTCGTCGAGAGCCTGCACGAGGCGAACCCGATGCTCGGCCACCGTGGCTGCCGCCTTGGCATCACCTATCCGGAGATCACCGAGATGCAGGCGCGCGCCATCTTCGAGGCGGCCGTCGAGGTTATCAAAGCCGGCGGCAAAGCCGTTCCGGAAGTGATGATACCGCTGGTAAGCGACGTCAACGAGCTCAAGGGTCAGGAAGAAGTCGTCCGGAGAGTCGCCGACGAGGTGATGAACGAGAAGGGCAAGAAGTTCAAGTATCTCGTCGGCACGATGATCGAGCTGCCGCGCGCCGCGTTGGTCGCCGATAAGATCGCCGAGCGCGCCGAGTTCTTCAGCTTCGGCACGAACGACTTGACGCAGACGACGTTCGGCTTGAGCCGCGACGACGCCGGCTCGTTCCTCCCGATGTACGTCGAGAAGGACATCCTCCCGCGCGATCCGTTCGAGGCGTTGGATCAGGAAGGCGTCGGACAGTTGCTCGAGATCGGCGTCGAGCGCGGACGAGCCACGCGCGACAAACTCAAAGTCGGCATCTGCGGCGAACACGGCGGCGAACCTTCGTCGGTCGAGTTCTGCCATCGCACGGGTCTCGACTACGTGAGCTGCTCGCCGTTCCGCGTGCCCATCGCCCGTCTCGCCGCCGCCCGCGCCGCCTTGCGCGAGCAAAGCGTCGCCGCTCCGAAAACGGCGAAGAAAACGACGGCGAAGAAATCCGCCGCGAAGAAGACGACGGCGAAGAAAA
This sequence comes from Ignavibacteriales bacterium, assembly GCA_014727845.1. GTDB lineage: Bacteria > Bacteroidota > Ignavibacteria > Ignavibacteriales > Ignavibacteriaceae > WJMR01. The sequence continues at coordinate 6,309 of WJMR01000201.1, read as the reverse complement.
CCGTCGCCAAAAAATCGACGGCGAAGAAAACCTCGACGCGGAAGACCGCGTCTAAACGCACGACGCGGAAGAAATAATCGCGCGTCCGATTTATCGTAAGCGGAAAGCGCCCCGGCTTCGGTCGGCGGCGTTTTCCCTTATTTTTCGCTTATCCGAAACCGCGCTTTTTTAGAAACGGCGTTTTTCGGAACGGAAGCATAAGGACACGATACATGAAGTTATCCGACTTTCAATACAACCTACCGAAAACGGCGATCGCTAAACGCCCGAACGACAAGCGGGACAAGTCGAAGCTGCTCGTCTTGGACCGCGAGACGAAGGAGATCGAACATAAGGTCTTCTCCGACGTCGTCTCCTACTTTAAGAAGGGCGACGTGCTGGTGGTCAACGAATCGCGCGTTTTCCAAGCGCGGCTCTACGGCAAGAAGGAGAAGACGAACGCGAAGATCGAGGTCTTCCTTCTGCGCGAGCTGAATAAGGACGAGGCGATTTGGGACGTGATCGTCGATCCCGCGCGCAAGGTGCGGATCGGCAACAAGATCTACTTCTCCGACGACCTTTGGTGCGAGGTGATCGACAACACCACCTCGCGCGGCAGAACCGTCCGCTTCAACACGGAAGAGAACATCTTCGATGCGGTGCGGAACATCGGCTTAACGCCCCTCCCCCCCTACATAAAACGCGAGCCGGACGAGAAGGATCGCGAGCGCTACCAGACGGTGTTCGCCAAGGCGGACGGCTCGGTCGCCGCGCCGACGGCGGGTTTGCACTTCACCCCGACGCTCCTCTCCCGACTGAAAAAGAAGGGCGTGGAGGTCGTGCCGATCCTGCTGCACATCGGTCTCGGCACGTTTCGCCCCGTCGAGGTCGAGGATCTCACCAAGCATCGGATGGACTCGGAATATTTCGAGATCACCGAAGACGCGGCGAAGAGGATCAACAAGGCGATCGAGAAGGGCGGCAAGGTTACCGCCGTGGGCACGAGCGTGGTGCGCGCGCTGGAAACGAGCGTAACCGCCGAGAATTTCGTGCGCCCGAACGCCGGCTGGACCGACAAGTTCATCTACCCGACTTACGCCTTCGCGATCGTCGATCGGATGGTGACGAACTTCCATATGCCCGAATCGACCCTGTTGATGCTGGTCGGCGCGTTCGCGGACACGGAGACGATCATCGACACGTATAAGAAAGCGTTGCGGAAGGGCTATAAGTTCTTGAGCTACGGCGACGCGATGCTGATTCTGTGAGGCGAGGCGTCGTCATACCGGCGGCGGGCGTCGGCAAACGCTTGGGCGGAGAGACGCCGAAGCAGTTCGTCGAGGTCGGCGGCGAGACTATTCTCGCGCGCGCCGTCGGCGTGTTCGAGCGGAACGACCGGATCGACGAGATCGTCGCGGTCGTCTCCCGTTCGCGCGTCGAAGAGACGCAAACGACGCTTCGACGCGGCGGCTTCCGGAAAGTCGTCGCGGTCGTCGAAGGAGGGAGCGAGCGGCACGAGAGCGTCCGCAACGGCGTCGCCGCGCTCTCCCTCGCCGACGACGACCTCGTCGCCGTGCACGACGCGGCGAGACCCCTCCTCCCCGCCGAAACGCTCGATCGGGCGCTCGACGCCGCCGAAGATACGGGCGGCGCGGTTGTGTGCCTCCGAGCGAGGGACACGCTGATGAAATCCGTCGGCGCCGAGATATCCCACCCGAATCGGCGCGACTTCTTCTACGTCCAAACGCCGCAAATCTTCCGACGCGGCGACCTCCTCCGCGCTTTTGCGCAAGCCGCCGAGCGCGGCGAAACGCCGACCGACGAATCCTCGATGATGAACGCCTTCGGCGCGACCTTCGCGCTTGTGGAAGGAAGTCCGCTCAACTTCAAGGTTACCTCCCCCGAGGACTTGCTCCTCCTCCGCGCCCTCCTCGCCTACGGCGTAACAAATCCCTAACGAAACCATAGCGGTTACGTTGCCGGAAACGCTTTCCCTTTTGCGATTACTTCTCTAAATTTTTTGATGTTGTGAAAAATTTCGCTCTTTTTGAACCTTTCCCCGTTTGTGTTTGTCTTATAGAGACATACGGAATTGGTTTGGACGAAAGAGCCGGAATAGCGACAATCGACTATTTCATTCGTCGGAAACTAATGTTATATTATCATTAATATTCTGTTTAATACGCGATTTTCAAGGATTTCTCACGTAAGGGATTACGATGCTCATAGTAGCCGCGATTCTCGTCTTATCTTATCTTGTCGGATCGATTCCCACGGCAATCATCGTTTCCCGCAAAGTTGCGGGTATCGATATCCGCGACCACGGAAGCGGCAACGCCGGCGGCACGAACGTTATCCGCGTGCTCGGTTGGAAGCTGGGGATTACCGTCATCCTCTTGGACGCGCTCAAAGGCGTTATTGCCGTGCTGGGCGTGACGTATCTGTTCCACTACACCGAGTTCACGTTCGGTCCCGGCAATTATATGGAAGACATCACGATCATGCGAATCCTCGCGGGCGTCGCCGCCATCGCGGGTCATGTGTGGTCGGTCTTCGCGGATTTCCGAGGCGGCAAAGGCGTCGCCACCACGCTTGGCACGCTGGCGGCTATCGCGTCGGTAGAGGTGCTAATCGGGCTGGGCGTTTTCTTCATCGCGCTCTTCGTGTGGAAATACGTCTCCCTCGGCAGCATCCTCGCGGCGCTCACCGTGCCGACGGCGATGTTTGTGCGCGAGCAGGTCTTCCACGCCCACATCCAAGGATATCAATACCTTCTCCCGTTCCTCCTCACGCTCTCCGTGCTCGTCGTTTTCACGCATCGGAAGAACATCGCGCGGTTGCGGAAGGGGAAGGAGAACAAGGTCAACCTCTTCGGCAAGAAAAGCGCGTAAGCGATGCGGCACGCGGTAATCGGCGCGGGCGCGTGGGGAACCACGCTCGCCATCCTCCTCCGACAAAAGGGCTACGACGTGGTTCTGTGGGAGCGGGACGCGAAGCTCGCCAATCGGATTAACGAAGAGGGATGCAACGAAGATTACCTCCCCAACGCCCCGTTTCCGGGCGGATTGCGCGCCACGAACGATCTCGACGAAGCCGTCTCCGGCAAGGATATGGTTACGCTCGCCGTCCCCTCGCAGTTCGCGCGGCGGGTGGTCGAGCGGATCGATCCGAGCAAACTCGGCGACGCCGCGCTCGTCAGCGTCGCTAAAGGCATCGAAAACAAGACGCTGATGACGGTTACGCAAATCGCTCGCGACGTCCTCGAAGGACTTCCCCCCGAGCGGATCGCCGCGCTCTCCGGTCCGAGCCACGCCGAAGAAGTCGTCAAGAAGATTCCCACGGCGGTCGTCGCCGCCTCCGAGAGCAAGCATACCGCCGAAGCCGTCCAACGCGCGTTTATGACCCCCGCCTTCCGCGTCTATTCCACCGACGATTTGCTCGGCGTGGAGCTTGGCGGCGCGTTTAAGAACGTGATCGCCGTCGGGGCGGGCATTATCGACGGTCTCGGGCTGGGCGACAACACCAAAGCGGCGATTATGACGCGCGGCGTCGCGGAGATAGCGCGGCTCGGCACGGCGATGGGCGCGCGGCAAGAAACGTTCGCGGGGCTGAGCGGCATCGGAGATTTCTTCGTAACCTGCACCAGTCGGCACAGCCGCAATAGGCGCGTCGGCGAGATGATCGGGTCGGGGATGACGCTCGCCGAGGCGATCGAGTCGATGAAAGCCGTCGCCGAAGGAGTGGACACGTCCCGCTCGGCGGTCGAGCTCTCGGAGCGGAGCGGCGTGGAGACGCCGATAACGCGCGAGGTCTATCGGACGCTCTTCGAGGGGAAGGATCCGCTTAAAGCCACGCAAGATTTGATGACGAGGACGATGAAGTCGGAGTGATGGTTCTCGGACGCGACGCCTTAATCGGAGTGATGGTTCTCGGACGCGGCGCCTTAATCGGAGTGATTTTTCTCGCGTTCGGTGTTGACTTTTATCTCCGAGCGCGCTAATTTTAGAGTCCCGTTTGCGTTTGCATGCGGGCTTACATATTCCGCGATAGCTCAATGGTAGAGCATTCGGCTGTTAACCGAAGGGTTGTAGGTTCGAATCCTACTCGCGGAGCGCACAAAAAACCCCGCCTACAAGCGGGGTTTTTTGTTAGGGGGGCTTTCTACTTTCCGCCCGCTTTCCGTATCTTGCCGCCACACTAACGAGGGACCCCGCTATGAGAACTTATAACGGCGAGCTCGAGCCGCTTTTTGAATACAATCTCGACGAGACTGAGCATTTCCTATACGAAACTGACTGTGAGATTTCCAAAAATGACAGCGACCTGTCCGTTACTCTTCCCGGTAAAGTATATCTCAGTACCGCATTTGCGTCTAAAATTCTGATTAAGCTTTCATATGAACGCGACATACCATTACTCGATTCTATTAATGCGGGGAATGATGTTCAGATAAAGATGAATGATGTTGATTTGAGATACCATGTTATTTCTGCTCGGAAAAGAATCGACTACGAGATCGATCCTGGCGAGAAAGGGCACAAATCGACCCGATTCACTTTGGCGTTGAAAAATAGTTACAGAATAAAACCATATTTACGGGGCAATGCCGATACGCGAGTAAAATCGCTCATATTCCATTTATTCAATCTTCCCAAATTTATAGGTCCACGTCTATCAGAGGAAACTTACAATGGCGCGAACGAGGAAGGTGGATATGTTGTTAGTGTAGCAACACTTAGAAACGACAAATGGAATATTGCGATTAAGTCGATGCGCCAAACAGAAGAGAATATTAAAGGAATCAAAGAGGTCGGCGGTTCGGCAATAACTCACGTAGGGAAAATCGAAGCGGTAAATGGCGACGAATTCACGGGCAAGGAGGCGTATGAGCTAATAGTCGCTTTAGGATATATGTTTTCTTTTATTAGCGGCTTAATGTGCTTTCCCATTAATCCTATTGGATTCGACGCCAAGAACCAACCCGTTCTTGAGGCAACCGTATTTTCAACCCTTCCTTTCCAAAAAAGGGTGAATAATTGGTTTAGTGGCTCACAGTCTAATATAAAAAAGCATTGTAACATTGAGTCTCTCTTTTCGGGCTTTATGAAGAAATGGAAAGAGAAGGAAACATCGGGATTACGAGCGGTATGTTCTTTTTACTGGAACGCCTTCAATTATTCCGGAGGCATAGACCATAGCTTAGTGTTATTCCAAGCAATTATGGAACGATTGTTTTCTGAGCACAAACTAAAAGCGAACAAGAACAACGCATATAGCAAATTCGAGAAATTGTGCGAGGAATTCCGTATTCCTTTGGAAATTCCTCAGGGAGCTCTACCCTTATACGAAACAATCGACAAGTATATCGAATGCAAGAAGCGAGCTCAAGCTTCAAACTCCGAAAATAAAAGATTTACGCTTGCCGGTTTTCTCACGAGCACACGAAACAGTAGCGTTCATTCATCAAAATCTAATCAGGACGATGAGGGCTGTCAGTATCCGAAAGGTGGCAGATTGGCGGCTACCTTCTTATGGCAGTATTTTGCCGAGTTGTTCATCCTAAGACATTGCGACTACAACGGTAGATTCAACAACATAATGACCAATAAAATAGAAACAGTACCTTGGGCGCAATCCAACGAAAACGAGGCGCAACCGTCATAGGGCTTCGCGCTGAGCTAATTTGCACTTATGCAAAAACAATAGGCGACGTCCTCGATCGGGACGTCGGTTATCGCGAGGCGGTCGCTCCCCCTCGGGCGACCAAGAGCCCCCGACCGCTATACGAATATCATGCCCCCGCAAAAAAGCCCGACTTCCGCCGGGCTTTTCGCGTTCGATAAGGGGTTTCGCTTACTTTTCGAGCGGTTTATGCACGAACCACCAATCGTATCCTTCGTAGTCTTTCAGGCGTTTCGCGGCGTCTTTCGTGTTCGTCGCCGGCGGCACTATCACGCGATCCTTAAGCAGCGCGTTTTGGGGCCAATCGGCGGGCATCGCCACGCCGTTCTTGTCGGAGGTTTGCAGCGCCTTTACCGCGCGCACCACTTCGTCGATGTTCCGACCGATTTCTTGCGGATAGTAGAGAATCAGGCGGACTTTCCCTTCGGGATCCACGACGAAGACCGCGCGCACCGTGTTGGAGCCCTTGCCGGGATGCAACATCCCGAGCTTGTTCGCGATCGCGTCGTTCGCCGCCACCACGGGGAACTCGATCTCCGTGTCGAGGTTCTCCTTGATCCAATCGACCCACTTGATGTGCGAGAACACCTGATCGACGGACATCCCGACGAGCTTTACGCCCAGCTTCTTGAACTCGGCGTATTTCTG
>WJMR01000200.1 GCA_014727845.1 Ignavibacteriales bacterium | reverse complement strand
TCGGCGACGTCGAAAAGTGAATCGGTCGCGGGTTCCGTCTCGGCGGCGTCCTCGGCGTCGGTGGCGTCGGCTTCCGCCGCCGCGGTCGTCGTGTCCCCGCTCGCGTCCGTCGTATCGACGGCGGGTTTACCGGCGAGAACGTTGTCAACCTTCGTCATCACCATAAACGTAAACTCGGGGTCGCGGACGATCTTGAACTCCAACAACGCCGTGCTCTGAATAAGCTGACGCGCCTCCTCCTCGTTGGCGACGCCCGGCAACTCGACGATGATCCGACGACTGCCCTGCCGCTGAATCGTCGGCTCGGCGACGCCGTATTGATCGACGCGGTTCGTGATAATCTCGCGGGCGCGCGTTACGGCGTCCTCGGCTTGTTGCTCGAGATCCGAAACGATGTCGTCCTCGTCGTCGCGGATGTTGCCGAAGTAGCGGCTCAGCCGCGTTCCGCTTTCGCGTAGCTTCCGCACTAAGATCGTGACGACGCCTTCGTCGGTCTGCCGATCCTCCGCAATCGCTTGGTCGAGCAGACGGTTAAACTTCTCGTCCGGCTCTTTTGCCAATTTGCGCAACAACTCGCCGGTATCAACTTCCAGCACGACGCGCATACCGCCTTGCAAATCCAAACCGAGCTTAACGCGCTGCGCGCGCGCCTCACGGATGCTCTGATCCGCGCTCAGCACGCTGTCGATCTTCGACTCGACGATCGACATGACGCGGTCCTCGCTCATGTCGGGATTGGCGGTCTTCAATGAATCGGCGACGTGCGTTCGAATCTTCTCCAACCGTTCGGAGTTTTGATAATCCCGGTAGGTGGGCAGAAGAAGATACACGCTCAACGCGATGGCGCCGAGAATGAGTACGATTCGGAACCTGAACTCTTTCATAGACTACGGGCTAATGGTAAAAAAATTCGTTCAGAAAAATTCAGAACAATTAAGTTACGAGTTGCCGTCGCCAAAGTCAACGCGGATAAGCGAACTCGGCGTTACGGAAGCTTCGGATACTTTCCGAAATCGGGGCGGCGTTTTTCCAGATACGCGTTCTTTCCCTCCTGCGCCTCCTCGCTCATATAATAGAGGAGCGTCGCGTTGCCCGCCAACTCTTGGATCCCTTGCTGACCGTCCAACTCCGCGTTGAACGCCGACTTGAGCACGCGTATCGCCATCGGGCTTTTTTTCAGGATCTCCTCCGCCCAATCGACGCCTTCCGCTTCGAGGCGATCGACGGGCACGACCTTATTAACCAGCCCCATTTCGAGCGCCTCTTGCGCGTTGTATTGCCGGCAGAGGAACCAGATCTCGCGCGCCTTCTTCTGCCCGACGATTCGCGCCAAGTAACTCGATCCGAAACCGCCGTCGAAACTGCCGACTTTCGGGCCCGTCTGACCGAAGACCGCGTTATCCGCGGCGATGGTGAGATCGCACACAACGTGCAACACGTGCCCGCCCCCGATGGCGTAGCCGGCCACCAAGGCGATTACCGCCTTCGGCATGCTACGGATGAGCTTCTGAAGATCGAGTACGTTCAGTCGCGGAACGCCGTCGTCGCCCATATACCCTTTGTCGGCTCGGACGCGCTGATCGCCGCCGCTACAGAACGCGTACTTCCCGTCGGCGGCGGGTCCTTTCCCCGTCAGCAACACCACGCCGATCTTCTGATCCTCGCGCGCGTCGCTAAAGGCGTCGTACATCTCCTTCACCGTCTCGGGTCGGAACGCGTTTCGCGATTCCGGGCGATTGATCGTGATCTTCGCGATCCCGCCCATCTTTTCGTAGATAATATCTTCGTACTCTTTCGCGACTTTCCACGTGAACGACATAACGTCCTCGGTTGGTTGCCCTATATATTATTGTTTAAACTCGTTGCGTGAGAGGAACTCCTCGACGGCGGCGGCGGTCGCCTCGGGCTTTTCGTCGATCGTCGCGTGCCCCGCGTCGGAGATCGTTCGCCGCACGCCAAAAGCCAAGTAAGTTAGCGTTTCTTCGTTGATTTTACAATACTTTTCGTCGAGCGCTCCCGTCACAAGCGCCGTCGGGATCGACAATTCGCCGAGGCGTTCCCAAAGCGGCGTCGTCGCGCCCGTCCCGAATCCACGCAACGAGCGAGCCAACGCGACGGGATCGTTCCGCAATTTTCTTTGGCGGATGGCCTCCCGCTCCGATTGCGGCAATCGTTTTCTTGTCTCGAAAATTGGTAGGTTCTCCCATCGCTCGACGAACGCCTCGATCGGTCGAGATTCGATATACCGCGCCAACTCTTCGTCCGCCCGACGTCGCGCCTCGCGTTCCGCCGCGTCCCGTATGCCCGGCGTCGCGCCGATCAACACGAGCCCGTCGAGTCGGTCGGGATACGCGAGCGCATGCGCCAGCGCCAATCGTCCTCCCATCGAATACCCCGCCGTAACAAGGCGCTTGGCTGGCGTCCGCTCCAACGCCGCGTCCAACAAAGCGATAAGAAACTCTTCGGTGTACGGTTCGGGCGCGCGCGGGCGATCGCTCTCGCCGAACCCGGGTAGATCGATCGCGAAGACGCCGACGTCGGAATTAAGCGCGTCGGCGAACGCTCGCCAATCCTCCGCGCTCCCCGAAAAACCGTGGACGCATAGTAGAGCGCTCCCGCCGCCGCCCTCGCGTAGTCGCTCGACGTTACACTCGACGCCTTGAAACGCGAACCGCTCGCGCGACGATCTCGGATTACTCAAGCCGCGCGAGGATTTCGCACACGTCGTCCTCGAATCGCTTTGCGTATCGCGAGCTTCCGACGTATCGTTGAACCATAATCGAGAACGCGAGCTGTCGCCCTCCGATCGTCTCGACGTATCCCGAGAGCGCGCTTACGCCCGACATCGTTCCCGTTTTCGCGAACACCCGCCCCTCGGCGGACGTCCCGCGCATCCGTCGCTTCAGCGTTCCGTCTTCGCCCGCGACGGGTAGCGACCCCTTAAACGTCTCGAATGTCCGTCGGTCTCCGTTGTACATTGCGCGCAACACTTGCGTCGTAAGATCGGCGGTGGTCAAGTTATATCGAGAGAGTCCCGAGCCGTCGGCGAAGCGGTAGTCTTTCGGATCGCGCCCGCTCGCCACGATCAGACTATCGACGTACGCCAGTCCCTTTTCCGCCGTCGCGGGCGTCCCCTCGCGGAAGGCGCCCATCGCGCGAAGCGTAAGCTCGGCGCTCAGGTTGTCGCTCTCTTTGTTCAGGTTGTCGATCACGTCGGCGAAGGGGCGTCGAATCGTGTGGATCGGTCGGGCGATAGGCGGAGTCGTCGCGTAATCGATCCCGCCCGAAACGCTCACGCCGAGAGTATCGAGACAATCCCTCATCAACGTCATGAAATACATCGCGGGTTCGTACACGTTGAGGATCTCCCAATCCTCGTCCTCGTAGAGACTCATATCGCCCTTGATAATCACGGCGTTTCGGCGATTCACAAAGTCACGCGTTATTTCCAAATCCTCGACCGGCGTCATTCTCGCCAAGGCGCGGTTTTCAATCTCGACGCACGAGGCGGCGGGAATAATTTCGACGCCCACGGCGGAATCTTCTCCGTTCGGAAAGACGCGCACCCACATCGCGTTGTCGTTTACCGTCAGCGGCGTCAAGTACGGCGAGTCCGAGCTCGGGTCGTCGTCCCACATCCACCCTTCGCCCCAGAAGAGGGAGTCCATCGCGGAGACGTCCGCGTAAAGATCGCCTCGAATCTCCTTCACGCCGAGATCGGCGATCCCCCGCGCAAACTCTCGGACGTCCTCGAACGTCAAGTCGGGGTCCATCCCGCCGACGGCGTACGCGTCTCCGTACAACACAGAGTCGTGAATTTCGCCAATATAGCCGACCTGCGTTGTGAACTCGTAATCCTCTCCGAGATACAGGAGCGCGGCGGCGGTGGTGTAGAGTTTCACGTTGGAGGCGGGCGTCATAAGCAGGCGGTCGTTCTTGCGGTACAGCGTTTCGCCGTCTTTAAGATCGACGACGTTCACCGCCGCTAACGCCGAGCGGAACAAGGATCTATCGTAAAGATCGTCCAACTCGCTCCGCATTTCATTTTCGGATATCTGCGGAAACGCGACGCGCGCGAGTAGCGCCGCGAGAAGAATGGCGTATTTCATCGCTCCCCTTTGTTAACTATTTAACAATTACTATGGCGTCTATATAATGAACGTTTATTAGCTATGCATCAAATATCGGGATCGTCGTAGTCTATCACAACGTCGTCGCTCAACGGGTATCCGACGCACGTGAGGCGAAAACCCTCGTCCACGTCCTCCTCTGAAATCGCCGTTTGATCGTCGAGCCGGTACTCGCCTTGCGCGAGGCGCGCCTTGCACGCCGCGCACGAACCGAAGGTGCAGCCGTAGGGGATGTCGAGTCCTTGCGCCAACGCCGCTTCCAACACGCTCTGAGACGCTTTCACCTCGACGGAATGTTTTTCTCCCCCAAGAATGATCGTCACCGTGCGCGCTTCATCGCCCGCCTCCTCGGGTGGTTCCTCGGTCGCGGCGGGCGCCTCGAAATCCTCCTTGTTGACGCGCTGTTTCTCGACGCCCAACTCTTCGAGAGCGCGTTCGGCGGCGCGCATAAAACCACGAGGTCCGCATAAATAGAATTCCCCCTCTCGAACAAACTCCTCTCCGAAGCCCTTGACGTCTTCGACAAACAACTGGCGGTCGTAGCGTCCGCGCGCGCCGTCCCACGTTGCCGAAGGAGCGGTGAGGCGCCGCAGAAGTCTGAACCGATCGCCGTATTCCTCGGCGAGCGACTCGATCTCCTCGCGGAACATAATCGATTCTTCGTCGTGATTGCCGTAGATAAACGCGATATCCGTTTCAGGTTCGAGAGCGAGCGCGGCGCGTAGAATCGAGAGCAGCGGCGTAACGCCGCTACCCGCGCCGACAAGAACGAGCTTGCGCTTGGTATCGGGGTCGATCTCCGCGACGAAATTTCCGAGCGGCGTAAGCGCCGTCAGTTCGTCGCCCTCCTTCACGTCGTCCACCATCCTCCCCGAAACGGCGCCGCCGACCACGCGCTTCAATCCTATCTCCAACGTCGGCGCGTCGAGCGGCGAAGCGCATATCGAATAACAGCGACGAATCTCTTTGCCGCCGTCGTCGAAGAGGAACGTCAGATATTGCCCCGGCTTAAAGCCGATCGTCTTTCCGTTTATTTCCTCGAGCGTAAAGGATACGGCGTCCTTTGCTTGTCGCTTCTTCCCGAGAACGCGCAATTCAATTTTTTCGGGCGTCATACTTGTCTCTTCTCTGAATTCGTAATCAAATGGCGTGAAACGTCCGTCCGAAGCGGCTAATCCCGGATAGCGCCCCTCGCCGCCTCCACAATCTCTTTTTCAATCGATTTCCCTCTGTCCTTCGCGTACCAGAGGTGCGCCCGTTCGACGAACTTCTCCTTCGGCTCCCCCTCGGCTTTCAATCGCTTAACGAGCGCCGCCGCCTCTTCGGGTCGCGGTCCCCAGCGGAATAATTCTTCGCCCTCCTCGTCGTACGCGGCGAGGAGGGGAACGCCTTTCGAGCCGTTCGCCTCGAAATACTCGCGCGCCGTCGGATTCTCGTCACGAAGGAACACCGTCAACTCGATTCCGGAATTAAGCGCGGCGAGCTTGGCGATAATCGGCGCGGACTGCGCCGAGTCGCCGCACCAGTATTCCGTCATAATCGTCCATCGTTGCGCCGCGTCGATCGCCTCCATCGCGGCGCGCGCCTCGACGCTCGGCGTGAACGTCTTCGCTATGCGCTTCGTTCGGTGCGCGTTCAGTTTCGTGTAGTCGTATCGCGTCCGCTCTTCTCCGTCGAGCGTCTCGGGATCGACGGATTCCACATAGCGATTCATCTCCTCGACGAACTCGTCGTACGGCCGCGCGTTCTCGATTGATAGATCTTGATACTTCATAGGTCGATTGTCCTTTGGATGTCGTCAAAGATAAGAAAACCGTCGTCGCGGATAAAACGTTCATATTCGTTGGCAATTGGACGCGGCTTTTTTCATTTTCGGATAATGAATTCCAACGACTCTTCGACCTTCTCGATATTCCTCACCGCGGACGTTCACCTCGGGATGACATTCTCTCGTTACGAACGGGACGCGAAGAACGCCTTGATTGAAGGGCGTTTCACGGCGCTCGAACGTTGCGTCGCCGCCGCCAACGAGCGCGCGAGCGACCTCTTCGTCGTCGCGGGCGACCTGTTCGATCGGCAAACCGTCGCCGCCGAAGCGATCGAACGCGCCGCCGCGATCCTCGCCGCTTTCGACGGCGTCGTCGCCGTTTTACCCGGCAACCACGACTATCACGCCGCCGACTCGGCGCTCTGGAAGAAATTCGAGAACGCGTCCGCCGACAATATATTATTGATGAAAAACGCGGAACCCTACGATCTGCGCGAACGCGGATTGGACGCGGCGCTCTACGCCGCCCCGTGCGATCGCAAACACGCCGACGATAATCGTATCGGTTGGATCGCCGGCGCCGGGCGCGATGAGACGATTATGTTTCACGTTGGCGTGGCGCACGGATCCGTCGAGGGACTCTCCGCCGACGAGGAGAGACGCTACTTCCCGATGACGCGCCGAGAGCTCGCCGACGCGAACCTCGACCTTTGGCTGTTGGGGCACGCCGATCGACTCCACTATCCCTCCGCGCTCGATCCCGACGACATCCTCTTTAACCCGGGCTCGCCCGAACCGACGGGCTTCCATTTTAAAAGCGAGGGGGAGGCGTGGTCGCTCGGAATCGACGAACGCAAACGCGTCGTATCCGAGTCCGTTCGCGTGGGCGCGATACGTTACAAAGATATCGACGCGACCCTTACCGACGGCGCCGACGTCGATCGACTCGAAAAATCGCTCGCGGGCCCGGAAGCGAGCGCCACGCTCGCGAGAATAGTCGCGCGCGGCGAGCTCGACGAATCCGCGCAAAAAAAACTCCGAGAATCGCTCGACCGTCTCGAACGCGAACTCTTCCATCTCGAGACGAATCTCGACGCCGTCGTCGAGCCGCTCGACCAAGACGCCATCGACCGCGACTACCAACGTGATTCCTTCCCGTGGCGCCTGACGACCTCGCTACTCGAAGCGAACGACGGGGAGGCGGCGCGCGCGGCGCGTTCCATCATCGAGGAAGCGAAACGATGAGGATAGAGCGACTGCGGCTACATCCGTTCGGCGCCTTCGACGATCTGACCGTCGATTTCTCCACGAACCTTACGGTCGTTTACGGTCCGAACGAAGCGGGAAAGTCAACCGTCGTGAACGGCTTGCTCGCCGCGCTGTTCGGAAGGACGCGCTGGTCGGATCACTTCGCGAAACGACTCGGCGCCGACGCGTTCGACGCGGTCGTTCCGCTCGGCGGAGATCTAGCGAGGGTTGAACTCCGATTCGTCGTCGGCGGAAAGAGACTTACGGCGACCTGCGGTTGGGGAGCGCGAAAAGATATGACGCTCGTCCTTCCGCAAGGCGCGATGTTGGAAAACGAGAACGCCGCGCGCGAACTCCGAAAACTCCTGCCGGCTCCGCCCAACGTCGCGCGCACGATTCTCTTCGGCGATCAATCGTCGCTCGCCGAAACGTTCGACCGTCTGCGCGAAGACCGGAACGACGCGCTCGTCTCGGTGGCGGATTTTGCGAACGCCGCCTCCCGCGCGGACGACGGCGTATCAATTGAACGATTCCGCCAAGAACTCGATCGCCGAATCGACGCCCACTTCCGGCATTGGGACGAGAAGCGAGGTAAGCCCGCCGCCACTCGCGCGGGCGGAAGACGAGAGAAGCATCTCGGCGAACTCGCCAAAGCGTTTAATCGAATGGAGGACGCGCGCGACCGACTCGAACGCGCGGAACGACTGGAGCGCGAAATCGACGAGGCGGAGATCGACTCGCGTCGAGCGCGAGAAGAGCTCGCGACGATCGAGGCGAGATTGAAGCGCGACGAGCCGACGTTGAAAGAGCTCCGCAAACGCGAGACACTTGTCTCGAAGCGTCATCTGGCGCGCTCCAAACGAGACGAACGTAAGAACGACTACGACGCGTGGCTTCGCGCCGAGTCCGTCGTGGAGGATTCGGGGCGCGACGCGACGCGGCTCCGCAGGGAACTCGAGGCGGCGACGAAAAATAGAACTCGCGCCGAACGTTTCGGCGAATTGCGAGCGCGCGCCGAGAAGTACGTGAAATCTCAAACGGCGATGGAAGCGTTGGAGCGAGCGAGCGCCGCGCTCGAAAATATTCCGGAGGTCACACGAGCGAGCGTTGCCGCCGTGCAAGACGCCGTGACGAAGCTCGAACGAGCCAACGCCGCGTTGGAGGCGAGCAGAATCCAAGCGTCGATTTCCGCAAAGAAACCGCTCGCCCTCGACGCCACGATTGACGGCGGCGAACGGACCACAAAGCGTCTCGACGAGGACGAGATCGAGACGTTCGAGGCGGGCGCCAAGATTGTGCTCCGAAGCGCCGATTGGACGAT
>WJMR01000199.1 GCA_014727845.1 Ignavibacteriales bacterium | reverse complement strand
GTCGCTTTTCCTAAATCGCGTTGCGCCGCCTCGAGCACGCGCAACACCTCGGCGGCGTGTCCGCCGTCGGTCGTCGGCGTCGCGCCCGTCCGCACGCACTCGAAGAAGTGGCGTTGCTCCTCGGCGAGAGGCGCTTTCGGCTCGAACGGCACGAGCTCCTCCTCGCTGTCGAATTTCTCGAACGCCTCGCCGACCTTGCGGAAGCCCTTCGAGTAGAAGCGCAACTTCCGATCGGGCGAGGAATCCTCGAAGACGAACATCCCCTCGTCCCCGATCGCGACGAGCCGCTGTTCCTTGAACGGATGCAGCCAGCTGACGTGGATGTGCGCGTGCACGTTGCCCGGGTAGCGGAGGTAGGTGAGCGTCGCGTCCTCGATCGCGTTCTGAACGAACGAGGCGCCGTTGCACCGGACCTCCTCGGGGCTGGCGCCGACGAGGTGTTGGATGATCGAAATGTCGTGCGGGGCGAAACTCCAGAGGATGTTCTCCTCGCTACGGAGCGCGCCGAGGTTCAGGCGGTTGCTGTAGAGGTATTGAAGCTTTCCGATTTTCCCGGCGTCAACCGCGCGCTTCAGCTCGACGACGGCTGGATGGTAGAGCAGGACGTGCCCGGTCATCAGTCGGAGGTTGTCGCGCTCGGCGATTTCGATGAGCTCGTCGGTTTCTTCGGAGCGGAGGGTGATCGGTTTCTCGACGAGGCAATGTACGCCCGCTTCGAGGAAATCCTTCGCGACGGCGTAGTGCGTTTCGGCGGGCGTCGCTATGATCGCGGCGTCAACGTCGCCGTCGGCGAGAAGGCCGCGGTAATCGGCGACGATTTCCGTGTCGGGCGCGAAATCCGCGATACGAGATTTGGCGCCTTCGTCCGGATCGCAGACGATCACATTTTTCCTCGGAAGCAGTTCCAACGCCGTTCTAATATGGTTTTTTCCCCAGCGCCCCGCGCCGACGACGACGAGACGAATTTCAGGCGAGCTCACGCAATCCCCGCTATTTCATGAAACAAACTAATCTATAAAAATAGATATTTGACCGTTGAAAAGAAACCGCCGCGAGTTCCGAGATTTTGCTATTTTTCGGACGCGCGCCGACGCGAACGACGTTTAACAAAGAGGAACGCCGACGATGGCTTCATCCGTTCACTGCCCCAACTGCGGGGCGACAAACGACCCGATCCACGCGAACTGCCTCTTCTGCAAGAGCCCGTTGCCGCGCGCCGACGCGGAACAATTGGACAACGAGGAGCTGATTATGCGAGCGGCCGAGTGGACCGCGCGCGCCTCCGAGCGCTCGATCACCGTTCACGAGGACGACCCTCGGACGGGGGGCAAGCGCGCCGTGCGGATGGTGAAAGCCGAGATCGTCGGGAACGCGAAAAAGTACCTCGCGCTCCTCTCCATTAGAGCCGCCGCCAACCCCGCGCTCAAGGCGGTCCTCGTCGATCTCGAAGAAAAGCTCGCCGCGAACGAGCGCCGCAACCCGATCGTATCGACGGCGAAGAAAATTCTCCTCGCAATAGCCGCGGGGTTCGTCGCGTTGATGGTTCTCGGCGCGATCGTCTCCTACTACGAAGACGAGGCGGCTACGGTGGAGATCGCGCGACTCCGCGCGCTCGAAAAGGAAATCCAAACGGCGATCGAGAGCGGCAAGTTCGACCGCGCGACCGCGCTAACCGAGGGGCTCTACTGGAGCGTCGATCATAAAGACACGTTTCACATTCGCGTTTATGACGAACACCAACGACGACTTCGCGAACGGATCGCCGAGTTGCGAAGCGACTCCGCCGCGGCGCCGTAGCAGAGCCACGATCGTCGTTCTCGCCTTCGCGTTCGCGTTCGGCTCGCTCCTCCGCGCTCAATCCGAAGGCACGACGACCGCCGCCGATAGATTCGCGCCCTTCGCGGGCGGCGTGATCCGCTCGATCGAAATTGTCGCGCGCGACGTCGCCGCCGCGCCCGTCGATAGTTTGAACGTCTCGGCGATTTCGTGGGCGGGCGGGATCGTCAACTCGCTGCACGTCAAATCGGAGGAGGCGACCGTCCGCAAATGGCTTCTCTTCGATGTCGGCGACGTCCTCGATACGCGTGTCGTCGCCGAGTCCGAGCGACTGCTCCGCGTCTCCGGCTTGTTCCGAGACGCGCGCGTCTATCCCTACTTCACGCCCGGATGTAAGGACAGCGTCGAGCTGGTGGTGGTGACGCGCGATCGATGGACGACCGCCTTCCCCGCCGACGTCTCGGTCGGCGGCGAGTACGCCTCGTTGGGAATCGACGAGCGGAACTTCCTCGGCGGCGGCGACCGCGCGGCGATCGTCGGCGCCTACAACGGCGATCCCGATATCGGTTGGGGGGCGCGCGCGCTCTACGATTGGCGGAACGCGTTCGGCGAATTTGTGGACGTCCGCGCCTACGTTCGCTACGACCAACAGACCGAACGCTACTCCCTCGCCGTCGATAAACCGTTCTACACCGATTTCGACCGCTACGGCGGCGGCTTTATGGTCGCCCGGGATGTCGGCGCCTATCCCATCGCGCGCGGCGACGACCTCTATACGTTCGTCCCCTACGGCTCGATCACGACCGACGCGTGGGCGGGGCGCGCCTTTCGTTCCCTCCTCTTTCCCGAGGAGCGGGGCGTCCGCGGAATGTTCGCCGTTCGGCGCGTGGAAATCCAACACGACGCTCGCCCCCTCGTAAGTCCGGACTCGAATCGCGTCTTCGAAAATCGCGTGTTGTATCTCGCGTCGGTTTCGAGCGCGCGACGGGACTACCGCCGTACGGAGTACGTCGAGCGGTTCGGCGTCGTTGAGGACGCGCCCGTCGGATGGTCGCTGTCGATCACGGGCGGTAAGGAGTACGGCGAATTCGCCGATCGGTACTACGCCGCGGTCGCGGGCACGTGGGCGAAAAGCGTCGGCGCGGACGCCTACGTCGGGATCGACGCGGAGTTGTCGGGCTTCCGGAAAGGGGCGCGGTGGGAACAGACGGCGCTACGCGTCTCGACGCTCTATCGCTCGGAACTCTATCGGAGCGGGGAGTGGCGCGCGCGCTTCTTCGCGCAGACGCGACTCCTCCGGGGCGGCTACCGATTCGAGGAGGAGGAGATCGCGCTGAATCGGGACGCGGGATTGCGCGGATCGGTGACGGATTTCGGCGCCAAGCGCGCGACGCTCAACCTCGAGGCGCGCGTCTATAGCCCGCTGGAGCTGTGGGGATTTAAGATCGGCGGTTTGGCGTTCGCGGATTTCGGCGCCGTCGCCGACGAGGATATCGAGACCGCCCGCGGCTATCAAGCGTTCGGCGCGGGGCTCCGCGTCAGGAACGAGTCGATCTCCAACGCGATCTATCGCGTCTGGGTCGCCTACAATCCGCGCGTCCTTCCCGCGAGCGCGAGATCGTTCGACGTGTATTTCTCCGCGAGCGTCGTCGCGCCTTGGTTCTCGATCGGATTCGGCAAACCGAGCGTCTCGCCGTATTCGACCCAGCGATAGCGCCTCGCATCCGAGGAGCGCTATATATTAATAGATAGCGGAAATTCTACTACAAACACCGGAGCGATCGATGAAAGCGTTTATTAGCGTGGATATGGAAGGCGTCGTCGGAACCACGACGTGGAGCGAATGCGAGAAAGGGGACAAGCCGTACGAGGAGTTTCGTCGGCGGATGGCGCGCGAGGCGGCCGAGGCGTGCCGAGGCGCGCTGGAGGCGGGCGCGAAGGATATCCTCGTACGCGACGCGCACGACTCCGACGCGAACCTTCCGATCGACGCGCTCCCCGCGCCGACGCGACTCTTGCGCGGCAAAACGGGGCACCCGTTCCAAATGATGTCGGGGATCGACGAGACGTTCGACGCCGCCGCGTTCGTCGGCTACCACGCCCGAGCGGGAAGCGACGCCAATCCGCTCGCGCACACGATGTCGCTTCGGACGCGCCTGATCGAGCTTAACGGCGAGCCCCTCTCGGAATTCCGCCTGAACGCTCTCACCGCCGCGTCGGTCGGCGTTCCCGCGGTGTTCACGAGCGGGGACGAGTTTGTATGCGAGGAGGCGCGGGCGTTCGATCCGAAGATGCGCGTCGCGCCCGTTAAGCGCGGATTCGGCGCCGCGACGCTGAACCTCCATCCCGACGAGGCGGACGCCTTGATCCGCGAGCAAGCGCGCGAGGCGTTCCGAAACGCCGGCGACGTCGCGCCCGCGACGCTACCCGACGAGTTCGAGATCAAATTCCGCTTCGTCGATAAGCGCCGCGCCTATCGATACTCCTTCTATCCCGGCGCCAAGCTCGAGGACGCCGAGACCGTCGCCTTCGCGACCGACGACTGGTTCGACGTCGTTCGGATCGTGATGTTTCTTACGTAAGCGCCTCGCATTTTCGGGACGAAGAAATTCCGACGAGCGGACGCACGAATTCCTACCTTCGTCTTTTCATCGAGAAGTGTTATCTTATATTAGCGGGCAATCCGACGGCGTTTTGCGGGAACGACCCGCGCCGAGTTTGTCGGAAGTCAAGAACAACAACGAGGAACGCAATGCGAGCGAACATCCATACGTGGAAATTCATCCGAACGATTTTGCTTTTTACGCTGCCGGTATTGTTTATCGGAGCGACGACGCCGACGGGACCCGACCCGATCGCGCCGCCCGCGCCGGACGAGGGGATGTATCCGTTGAGCGAGATAGCGAAACTCGATCTGGCGAGCGCGGGCTTGGAGATTCCCGTCGAGGAGATTTATAATCCGAACGGCGCGAGCTTGGTGGACGCGTTGGCGCGCGTGGGCGGATGCACCGGCTCGTTCGTTTCCGCCGAGGGCTTGATCATCACGAACCACCACTGCGGATTCGACTTTGTGCGGCGCGCTTCGACGGTGGAGAACAACTACCTCGAGGACGGCTTCCTCGCCGAGACGCGCGCGGACGAGATACCCGCGGAAGGGCTCGACTGCAAGATCACCGTCGGTTACGAGGACGTCTCCGAACGCGTGCTCGCCGCCGTCGAAGGATTGGACGTCGCCGCGCGATCGCGAAAGATCGCCGAAGTGAGCCGGCAAATAGAAGCCGAGGCGGAAGCCGCCGAAGCGGGCGTTGACGCCGAAGTTAAAGAGATGTTCATCGGACGTTCGTACGTCCTGTTCAAATACAACACGATCAACGACGTCCGTTTGACGTACGTGCCGCCTCGGTCGATCGGCGAGTTCGGCGGCGAGCGCGACAACTGGATTTGGCCCCGCCACACCGGCGATTTCACGTTTATGCGCGCCTACGTGGCGCCCGACGGTTCCTACGCCTCCTACTCGCCCGACAACGTTCCCTACAAACCGAAGCGCCACATCCGGGTGAACGCCGACGGCGCGCACGACGGCGACTTTGTGTTCATCCTCGGCTATCCCGGCACGACGTTCCGCCATCGCCCCGCCGCGTTCGTGGACTATCACGAGCGCGTCCGCTTGCCGCTGATCTCGGACGCGTTCGGCGAGATCATCGACGCCTTCGAGGAGCTCGGCGAGGACGACCCCGAGCGCGCGCTGGAACTCGCCTCGATCGTCAAGTCGCTCGCCAACGTCTATAAAAATTACAACGGCAAGATGCTCGGCTTGCGACGCATCGATCTCGTGGAACGAAAGAAAGAGGAGGAGCGCGAGTTGCGCGCCTTTATCGACGCGACGCCCGAGCTCGCCGACAAATACGGCGGCTTGTTGGACGAAATCGACGCGACGTACGAGCCGCTGTTCTCGTTCGGCAAGGAGCGACTCGCCTATTGGACGATCGATCGGTTGGTCGGATCGCACGTCGCCCTCGAGTCGTTGGTGCGCTACGTCGATCTTAAGGGAATTCCCGAAAGCGAGCGCCCCGAGAAACTGGACGACGACGAGCTCGAGGCGAAGAAACACCAACTGCTGAATTTCTATTACGACCGTCTCGATTTCGAGCGCGACCGCGCCACGTACGTCGCCGTCTTCCGGGCGGCGCTCGAGCATCCAGAATTGCGAACGGTCGCGCCGTTCTCGCGTTTCGCCGACGCGGCGGATCCGAACGCGGCGGTCGAGGAGTTCTTCCGCGAGGCGTTCGAGTCGTCGGTTCTCGTCGATCGCGACGCCCTCGCCGCGGCGTTCGAGAAAACGCACGACGAGCTTGTGGCGTTAAACGATCCCCTCGTCGAGACGACTCGCCGCGTCGCCTACCGACTCGAGGAGTTGGACGCGCGTAAAGCGGAGATCGACGAGACGCTTAATCTCTTGGAGGCGCGACTGCTCGACGTGAAGAAGGCGTGGAAACAAGAGCGCTTCATTCCCGACGCCAACTCGACGCTGCGACTCACCTACGGCTACGTCCGCGGCTACTCCCCCGTTGACGCGACCTACTACAATCCGATCACGACGTTGAAGGGCGTCGTCGAGAAGAGCTACATCGACGACCCCGTGTACGACGTGCCGGAGATTCTCTATAAGCTTTACGAGCGCGCGGCGTTCGGCAGATTCTACGACGAGAAAGTCGGCGGCGTGCCCGTCGGGTTGCTCTACAACATGGACACGACGGGCGGCAACTCGGGCAGCCCGATTCTCGACTCGAAAGGGCGGCTCGTGGGGGTGAACTTCGACCGCGCTTACGAGGCGACCATCAACGACTACGCTTGGGACGAGTCCTACAGCCGTTCGATCGGCGTGGATATCCGCTATGTGCTCTGGACCGCCTGGCAAGTGGGCGGCGCGGACGCGCTACTCGCCGAGTTGGGCGTCGATCTCTAACGAAGGAAAAGGGGAGACGATGGCTACTACGAACACCGAGGACGATGTGCGCGACGAGCCGGAACGCTTACGCGCCGAGAACGCAAAACTGAAACACGACCTCGACGCGAGCGCTTTGGCGCATCCCGCGCGCACGCCGATTGGAGGATGGCTCTACGACGGGGAGACGAGAACGATGGCGCTCTCCGGTTCGGTGTATCGATTCCTCGGGCTGGATCCGCTTACCGCCGCCGAGGAAGCGAGCGCGCTCCGGATTCTTCCGCCGGAAGACGCGAAGATCTTACGCGAAAAATTGGACGGCGCGACGGAAGGCGAGGAGATCGTCGCGACGACCGTGCGACTCCGGAGGCACGACGGCTCATTGGCGGAGGTTTTCTGGCGCGGCGGAAACGTTATGGAACGGGACGGGTCGCAAAGACGGATGGTGGGCGAAATTGCGGCGATCAATAAAGACTCCGAAGCGCATGCGGCGATTATGGCGACGACCGGATCGGCGGACGTCGTGGCGATACACGATTACGAAGGCGTCGTGCGTTACATATCCCCCTCGGCGAAGGATCTCTTTGGCTATCCCTCCGAACAACTGGTCGGCGTTAACGCGCTCGACTTCGTACATCCCGACGATCGCTCGGGCGTCTTCGACTCGTTGGCGGCGTTGCTCGGCGGCGCGGCGGTGGCGCGGGGCGAGTATCGACTGCGCAACGTGGACGATTCGTATCGGTGGGTCGAGTCGGTCGCCAAACCGATGCCGAACGAGGAGGGACTCGTCGTCAACGTCGTCCGCGACACGCAAGCGCGTAAGGAGTTGGAGCGCTCGCGCGAGGGCGAAGCGGAGTTCTTCCGCAACTTGTTCAATCTCCACAGCGCGCCGATGTTCCTCGTCGATCCGCAAGAGGACGGCGCGATTGTGGACGCCAACGAAGCGGCGGCGAGTTTCTACGACTACTCGATCGCCGAACTGCGACGGATGAGCGTCAACGATCTCAACATGATGACGCGCGAGGAAATCAAGAATGAAATGAACGGCGCCTTCCGGCTCTCTAAAAACGTTTTCCAATTCCGTCACCGCCTCGCGAGCGGCGACGTGCGCGACGTCCTCGTCTATTCCGCGCCCATCCCGCGCGGACGACGCACGTTGCTTTTCTCCATCATCCACGACGTCACCGAATTGAAGCGCGTCGAGAGCGGTATGCGGGATTCGTTCGAGCAAATGAAAGCCGTCTTCGACGGTATGGACGCGCCGGTGTACGTCGCCGATATGGAGACCTACGAGATCTTGTTCGTCAATAAATACGGGCGTACGGTATGGGGCGACGCCGAGGGAAATGTCTGTTGGCAAACCTTGCAGGAGGGGATGACGGGTCCGTGCCCGTTTTGCAATAACGACCAATTGCTCAATCGCGAGGGGAAGCCGGGCGCGCCGATCAAGTGGGAGTTTAAGAACACCGCCACGAAGCGGTGGTACGCCCTGATCGATCGCGCGATCTATTGGACCGACGGGCGTCTCGCGCGACTCGAGATCGCGTTGGACATTCAAGATCGGAAAGAAGCCGAGCGCAAACTCCGCGAACAACGCGACCTCCTCGCCTCCGTCGCTCGGGCGGCGCAGTCGCTCGTTTTCGAAACGGATTTCGGCGAGGCGGCGAATCGGGCGCTCGCCGCGTTGGGCGAAGGCGCCAAGGTCGATCGCGTGTATGTTTTCGAGAATTACCGCGCGGAGGACGGCGCGCGAATGATCAATCAACGATTCGAGTGGACGGCGCCGGGAGTCGAGCCGCAAATCGACAACCCCGATCTCCAAGCGTTGCCTTACTATCCCGACTTCGCGCGTTGGGAGCGGGCGCTCGAAGCGGGGAAATCGATCGACGGACCGGTCGAGGACTTTCCGGAAGCGGAGCGGGAATTCCTCTCGCTTCAAGGCATTCTCTCGTTGCTCGTCGTTCCGATAATCGA
Organism: Ignavibacteriales bacterium; assembly: GCA_014727845.1. GTDB lineage: Bacteria > Bacteroidota > Ignavibacteria > Ignavibacteriales > Ignavibacteriaceae > WJMR01. The sequence continues at coordinate 7,247 of WJMR01000199.1, read as the reverse complement.
CGGCGAGGAGTTCGTCGGGTTTATCGGATTCGACGATTGCAAACGACCACGACGCTGGGACGAAGAGACGGTAAACTTGTTGAAGACGTCGGCGGCGGCGTTGGGGGCGCGTTGGCGGAACGAGCGTAACGAGTCGGGCGGCGATGAGTCGTAAGCTGAGCGTGGCGGTGATCGCGGGTTCCGAGGAGGAGCATATCGCGGCGTGTCTCGAGAGCGCGCGATTCGCGGACGAGGTGGTGGTGATCGTGGACGCGAAGAGCCGAGACCGAACCGAGGAACTGGCGCGCGGAATCGCCGACAAGGTGATCGTCGAGGAATGGCGCGGGTTTGCCGGGCAGAAGGCGCTCTCGATCGCCGAATGCTCGCACGAATGGGCGCTGAGTCTCGACGCGGACGAGCGCGTGACGCCCGAATTGCGCGACGAGATCCTCGCGCTGCTCGCCGGCGAACCCGCGTGCGACGGCTATAAGATTCCGCGACGCGCCTACTACGGCGAGAAGTGGATCAAGCGATGCGGATGGTACCCCGGCTATCAGTTGCGACTCTTTCGCCGAGAGAAGACGACCGTCTCCGAGCGCTTGGTGCACGAGGGATTCGAGGTGAAGGGACGCGTTTGCAAGCTACGGAACGACCTCCTCCACTACACACACCGAACGGTCGCCGACACGGTCGCGAAAATCAATAAATACTCCTCGCTCGACGCCGAACAGAAGTGGGAGCGTAAGCGCGTCTCGGCGTTCGCGGTCGCCGCGCATCCGCCGTTCGCGTTCCTTAAAAAGTACGTGCTCAAAGGGGGCTTCCTCGACGGCGCCGCCGGATTGATGGTCTCCCTCCTCCATATGCTCACCAACCTACTGACGTATATGAAACTCTACGAACGCCGCCGCGGCGAGCTCACCCTTTTCGCAAAGTTCGACCGCCGCGATCGGCGCCGTTAATTCGGGCGTTCGATCCCGTACTTTTTCATCCGATAGCGAAGCGTGCTCGGGTTGAGATCGAGTCGCTTCGCCGCGCCGCGTTTTCCTTCCACGTTCCAGTTGCACTCCTCGAGCGTTTTCACAATGCGGTCTTTTTCCGTGAGGCGCTCGGGTTGCGCGAAGGAGCGCTTGGGGAAGGGCATCTCGCGGAAGGGAAGCTCGCCGCTCTCGGAGAGAATGGCGGCGCGCTCCACAAAGTGCCGGAGCTCGCGGACGTTGCCGGGCCAGTGGTAGGATTGCAGGAGGCGCATGTCGTCGGGAGGAATGGGACGGTAGCGCCGATTGAAGCGTCGAGCGAACTCCTCGACGAACGCCTCGACCAACGGCGGAATATCTTCGGGTCGCTCGCGAAGCGGGGGAACGACGATAGGGAAAACGTTAAGCCGATAGAACAAGTCCTCTCGGAACTTGCCCTCCTCGACGAGGTCCTCGAGATCGCGGTTGGTGGCGGCGACGATGCGGACGTCCACGCGTACGGGCGTCGTTCCGCCGACACGCTCGAACTCCCCTTCCTGCAAGGCGCGGAGGAGCTTCGGCTGGAGCTCGAGGGGCAGCTCGCCGATCTCGTCCAGAAAGAGCGCGCCGCCGTCGGCGAGCTCGAAGCGCCCCGTCTTGCGTTGCGTCGCCCCCGTGAAGGCGCCCCTCTCGTGTCCGAACAGTTCGCTTTCGATGAGGTTCGCCGGGAGCGTCGCGCAGTTGACCTTCACCAGCGGTCGATCCTTCCGCGCGCCGAGGTTGTGCGTGGCGCGCGCCACCAGCTCTTTCCCGACTCCCGTTTCGCCGAGAATTAGCACGGTCGAATCGGTTGGCGCCACTCTCGCGACCGCGTCCAGCGCGCTTTGTAACGCGGCGCTCTCCCCGATGATGTTCGAGAAGTCGTATTCGGTCTTAATCTCCTCGCGGAGGTAGGCGTTCTCCTCTTGGAGCTTCGCTTGTAAACGTTCGACTTCGGCGAGCGCGTCGGCGAGATTGCGGTTGGTTTTCGCCAGCTCCTCCGTTCGCTCCTCCACCTTGTGTTCCAATTGCTCGTTGAGTTGTCGCAACTCCTCTTGCGCGCGCTTTAGCCCGACGTGCGCGTTGACGCGGGCGAGCGCCTCGATTTCGTTGAAGGGTTTGGAGATGAAATCGATGGCGCCGATCTCCAAGCCCTTGACGCGGTCGATCGGATCGTTGAGCGCCGACATGAAAATGATCGGGATGTCGCGCGTCCGTTCGTCGCGCTTGAGTCGGCGGCAAGTATCGAATCCGTCGATGCCGGGCATGAGAATATCGAGGAGGATCAAATCGGGTCGCGTTTCCGCCGCGCGAGAAATCGCCTTCTCCCCGTCTTTCGCGATGAGCACTCGATAGCCCGCGTGCTCCAGCGTCGCGCGCGCCACGTCGATGTTGACGGGTTTGTCGTCCACGATCAACACGACGGCGGAACGTTCTCGGGTCGCCTCCATCCTACGCGTCCAGTTTGTTGATAAACGAAACGATGGCGTCGTCGTCGTAGTCCTTCGTCATCCGACGAAGCGCTCGACTGAACCCCTCGTATTTCGGGTCGGCGCTTCGCAACGATTCGGCGAGGTCCTGCACGCCCGTGAAGTCGCCGCGTTCGGCGAAGCGTTTGATCTTCATCAATTCGGATTTCGGGGGCGCGAAGAATTTATCCTCGCTTGTTGAACCGTCGTCCTCGGGAGCGTCTTCGCGGATCCACTCGATGGGAAGAAGCTTCTCGAGCGCGGCGAGTAAATCGTCGAAGATGAGCGGTTTGGGGAGGAATTCGTCGCAACCCGCCTCGAAGCTCTTGTGTCGGTTTTTATTGAAAACGGCGGCGGAGAGCGCGACGACGGGAACGTCCTTCGTGGCGTCGTCGTCCTTTATCGCTCGCGTCGCTTCATAGCCGTCGAGGTTGGGCATCACCAAATCCATAAGCGCGACGTCCGGTCGGCTCGCTTTGCAGAGTCGGACCGCCTCGGCGCCGTCCTCGGCAAGCGTCACGTCGAATCCGAGCGCTTCGAGCGCGTCCCGTAGGAAGCGTCTATTCTCGGCTTGGTCGTCGGCGACAAGGATGTGGAAGCGATCGCCTCGATAGCCGACAATCTCTTTCGCGCGGCTACGTGTAACGGCGCGGGGGTCCACTTCGAGCGTCTCGATCGTGAAGGAGAAGACGCTTCCCTTTTCCGCCTCGCTTTCGACGCGCAACTCGCCGCCCATCAATTCGACGAGCTGGCGGGTGATGGTGAGCCCCAAGCCGGCGCCCTCGGCGCGTCGATCGAGTTCGGCGGCTTGGTGGAACGGTTGGAAAATCTCCTCCAAGCGCGCTTTGGGAATGCCGATGCCCGTGTCTCGCACTTCGAAGGAAAGGCGCGCCACGTCGTTGGGGACCGATTCGTATTCCACGATGAATCGCACTTCTCCTTCGTCGGTGAACTTGACGGCGTTGACGAGGAGGTTGAGCAACGCTTGTCGGATGCGTCGATCGTCGCCGTACACGGCGCGCGGCAAATCGGTGCGCTTCTCGTAACGAAAATGGAGTCCCCTCTGTTCGGCGCGCATGCCGACGATCCGCACGACGCCCTTGAGGAGCAGGTCGAGGTCGAAGGTTTGCGGCGCCAGCTCCAGTCGTCGCGCCTCGATCTTCGCCAAGTCGAGCACGTCCCCGATAAGCGTGAGCAGGTGCTCGCCGCTACTCTTAATAACTTCGACGCCTTCGCGTTGCGCTTCGGTTAGTTCGCGGTCGCGGAGGAGGATTTGCGCGTAGCCCAGCACGCCGTTCAGCGGGGTGCGCAACTCGTGGGACATGTTGGCGAGGAACTCGCTCTTGGCGCGGTTTGCCGCATGCGCGGCGTCGCGGGCGCGTCGGAGCTCCTCTTCCTGACGCTTGCGCTCGGTTACGTCCACCATCGTCCCGATTACCGCGGGTTTTCCGCCGTATTGGATACGATCGACGAAGCACTCCATCCAATGTACGACGCCTTGGGCGGAGACGAATCGGAACTCGCCCCGGGACATAACGGCGGTCGTGGCGAGCGTGTCGCGAAGCAGTCGCTCGGTCGGCTCGCGGTCGTCGGGATGGGCGAAGCGGGAGATCGAGTGTTTGAGGAATTCGTCGAACGGGCGACCGAACGTCTCGACGGCGGCCGGGTTGACGTATTGCGCGCGGTCGTCTTGTTGGATGAAGATCGGCGTGCGGAGCGTTTCGGCGAGCCCGCGGAATTTCTCCTCGCTTTCTCGCAAGGAATCCTCCGCCGCCTTCGCCTCGGTCGTGTCGCGCACGAACGCGCAGACGAACTCGCGCTCGTCGTACTGAAGGTAGGTGGTGGATATGTGGGCGGGAAAGACGGCTCCGCTTTTTTTAACAAAGAGGATCTCGTCCTCCATCGACCCGACGTCGAGGTGCCGCGCCCACGAGGCGCGCCAGTTCTCCTCTTCCACGTCGAGCGTCACGTCGAAGAGCCGTAGCTTGCGGAACTCGTCGTAGGAATAGCCGCAATCCTCGCAGATTTTATCGTTGACGTATTGCACCGCGCCGTCTTCGGAAATCCAGAGAACGCCGACGGAGGCGTTATCCAACGAGAATTGCGTCATCTGCAGTTGTCGCTCGACGAGGCGCCGTTCCGCGATTTCCGCCTCGAGCTCGCGGTTGGCGTAAGTGAGCTCGCGGGTGCGCTCCTCGACGCGCCGCTCCATCTCGTCGTAGGCGCGTTGCAACTCCTCTTCGGCGCGCTTCCGATCGGTGATGTCGCGTTGGGCGCCGATGTGGCCCCGCACGGCGCCGCGCTCGTCGTAGAGCGTGATGTAGTCGGCTTCGAGCCACATCTTCTCGCCGTTCAATCGGAAATCGACTCGGTTAATGCGCAACCGTTCCTCGTCCAACAACGCGCGCCACAGCTTCCTTCCTTCCTCGGGCGTCCTTGCGAATTTATCGGCGAGCGTTCGACCGATCACTTGGTCGCGCGTCGCGCCATACTGCTCGAGGACGGCGTCGTTAGCGCGGACGAACCGCTCCGAGTTGAAGATCAGTTCGAGCGCTCGTTCTTTGTCCGTCTCGTCGTTCCAGAAAACGGGTTCTTCGAGAAGCGAGATGAAAAACCCGTCGAGCGACTGCGAGAAGAAGAGGGAGAGCAACTCCTCGTTTTCCTTGACGGCTTGTTGGGCTTTCCTCCGCTCGGAGATGTCGCGCGCCAACGCCCAGAAGCCGACCGCCTCGCCCGTCTCGTCGAGCTGGGTGTACGCGATGATTTCGGCGGGGAAGATCGAACCGTCGGCGCGGCGGAATTCTTTCTCGAACAAACCGCTCGATCCCGTCTCTCGCGCTCTTCGGATTCGTTCGGCTTCGGCGGCGCGCCAGGCGCGCGGGGTAATGTCGTACACGTGGACGCCGACGATATCCTCGGCGGGCTTGCCGATCATTTTTGCGAAGGCGTCGTTGACGGCGGTGAAGTATCCCTTCAAGTCGGAGGCGACGACGCCGTCGAGGGAGTTCTCGAAGAGCTGTCGGTAACGCCACTCGGAGTCGCGCAGCGCGAGCTCGTTGCGTCGCCGCTCGGTCGCGTCCTCCGAGATGAGGATGGCGCCGTTGGGCACGCCCGTTTGATCGAAGAGGGATCCGCAGACGACCTTGAGCGTGGCGGTCCTGCCGCCCGTCAAGGACGTATATTCGCCTTCGAAGACGGCGGTCGCGCCCTCGAGCGCTTTAAAGATCGCGTTCTTCAACTCGACGTTGACAATTCGCTCGATCGTGTTGAAACCGATGAGACGATCTCGGGTGGAGCCGAGCATCTCGAGCGCTTGCTCGTTGATGTCCACGATCACGCCTTCGGAATCGAGCGTGATCACGCCGACGGGCGCGTTATGAAAAACGAGACGGTAGTGGGCGCGACTCCGCTCGAGTTCCGCCTCCGCCTCTTTCCGGTCGGTTACGTCCTGTAACGCGCCCTCGAAGGCGACGAGTTCGCCTCGAGCGTCGAGACGCCGGCGCGCGACCAGTTGCGCGTAACGAGTCGAACCGTCGGAGCGGATGACGCGGAATCCTTCTTCGACGATCTCGACTTCGTTAGTAAATAGCCGGTCGTAGGATTTGGCGACGCGCGCTCGGTCCTCGGGATGGATGTGTCGGTACATTTCTTCGCGGTTCGGCGGATGACCGTCGTAATCCAATCCGAAGAGTGTGAAGATTTCCTCGGACCAATCGAACTCGCCGGTTTCCGGATCGAGCGACCAGTCCCCGAGTTTGGCGAGACGTTGCGCCTCCTTTAGACGCGCCTCGCTCGCGCGGAGGGCCTCCTCGACGCGTCGGCGATTCGTGACGTCGGCGCGGGTGCCGACGATACGGGAAGGTTTGCCGCGATCGTCGCGGGAGACGATTTTCCCGCGCGTCTGAATCCATCGGTAGTCGCCGTGCTTGGCAAGGCATCTGAACTCGAACTCGAATTGATCGTCCGAAGCGACGGGCGCTCCTTCGAGCATCCGCTCGACGACGGCGCGATCGTCGGGATGCGCGATTTCGTAGAGCGCGTGGGCGTCGTCCTCGAAATCGCCCGACGCGTAACCCAGCATCGCGAAGTTCCGCTCGCTGAAATAGCGCTCGCCGGTTCGGACGTCGATTTCCCACAGCCCCTCTTCGGAGGCGTCGAGGGCGAGCCGTAGCCGCTCTTCGCTATATCTGACGCGCTCTTCGGCGCGTTTGCGCGCGGTTACGTCGTTGAGGGCGAGGACGAAGAGGGAGCGATCTTGGTAGTGGACGACGCCGCTTCTCGCCTCGACGACGACCACGCCGCCGTCGGGTCGTTCGATCTCGAACTCGTCGAAACGCTCGGAGGGGGAGGAGGTTTGGGCGCGAACGATTTCGAGGGCGCGTTCGGAGAAGAGCGCTTCGAGGCGCTCGCCGCTCAATTGATCGATCGGAACGCCGAAGATTTTCTCGCACGCGTCGTTGGCGTCCACAATCGTGTCGCCGTCGTGGAGCGCCGCGCCCTCGCGGGTCGTCTTGGCGAGCGTCCGATACCGGCGTTCGCTTTCGAGCAGGAGCGCCTCGGCTTGCTTCCGATCGGTGACGTCGATCTCCGTTCCGACGAAACGGAGCGGTTTTCCGTCGGGGTCTCGCGAAATTACTTTGCCGCGTCCCTGATACCATCGCAGAAAGCCCGTCGTCCGTTTGCCGCGCGCTTCGATGAAATATTCGTCGGTCTCGCCGTCGAAGCATCGGCGGACGGCGCGGTAGGCGGCGTCGCGGTCGTCTTCGTGTAGAAAAGTAAGCCAGCGATCGACCCACTCCCACCACCC
>WJMR01000198.1 GCA_014727845.1 Ignavibacteriales bacterium | reverse complement strand
GCACGATGGACGGCGCCAACATCGAGATCCGCGAGGAGGTCGGCGACGAGAACATCTTCATCTTCGGGCTGCTCGCCGACGAGGCGCGCACGCTCAAAGCCGACGGCTACGACCCGATGGAATACTATCGGCGAGACGACGAGCTTCGGCGCATCGTCGATATGATCGAGGGGGACTACTTCAGCCGCGACGAGCCGGGCATCTTCCAACCCGTCGTCGATTCCCTCAAGAAGATCGACTACTACTGGCTCTTCGCCGACTATCGCGACTACGTCGAGACGCAAGATCGCGTCGCCGAGCTATATCTCGATCAGGAGGCGTGGATCAAGAAGGCGATCCTCAACGTGGCGCGCTCGGGCAAGTTCTCCAGCGATCGTTCCGTGAGGGATTACGCCGAAAAGATCTGGAACATTAAACCGTTCGACTTCGCGTCGAACAAGTAAATCGTCAATTAAAAAGTAGGACCGCGTTATGAAAATAGCCGTCGTTGGAACGGGATACGTCGGATTGGTGACGGGCGCGTGCTTCGCCGAGATGGGCAACCACGTCGTCTGCGTCGATAACGATCCCGAAAAGCTGGCGAAGCTGAAAAACTCCGAGATCCCGATTTTCGAGCCGGGGCTCGACGCCTTCTTCCATCGGAACATCGCCAAGAAGCGGCTGCTCTTCACGGACGACCTGAAGCAAGCGGCGCTCGACTCGGAAATCGTGTTCCTCTGCCTCCCCACGCCTCAGGACGAGGACGGCAGCGCCGACCTGAAATACGTTACGGGCGTCGCGGACGACCTTGGGAAAATCTTCAAAGAGAGCGGCGACGAAGAGTTCAAGATCGTCGTCAACAAGAGCACCGTGCCCGTCGGGACGTCGCAGAAAGTGCGCGAGATCCTCTCGAATCACGGGCTGACGAACTTCGAGGTCGTCTCCAACCCCGAGTTCCTCCGCGAGGGATTCGCCGTGGACGATTTCATGAAACCCGATCGAATCGTCGTCGGCGGAAAAGACAAACGCGCCTTGGAGCGGATGGACGACCTCTATAAGCCGTTCGTGCGCCAAGGCAACCCCGTGATTTATATGGACAACGAGAGCGCGGAAGTAACCAAATACGCCGCCAACTCCTACCTCGCCACGCGCATCACGTTTATGAACGAGCTGGCGAACTTTTGCGAGCGCGTCGGGGCGGACGTGTCGGTGGTGCGGAGAGGCATGGGGGCGGATAATCGGATCGGCAAGCGCTTCCTCTTTCCCGGCATCGGCTACGGCGGATCGTGCTTCCCGAAGGACGTCAACGCGCTCATCAAAACGGGCGCGGATTCGGGCTACAATCTCGGCATCCTCGAGACGGTCGATAAAGTCAACAAGCGCCAGAAACTCGTGCTGGTCGAAAAGCTCCTCGACCATTTCGGCGGCGACGTGAAAGGCAAGCGCTTCGCCATCTGGGGACTCTCCTTCAAGCCCAACACCGACGATATGCGCGAAGCGCCCTCGATTTCGATCGTCGAGAAGCTACTCGAGCTTGGAGCCAAAATCGTCGCCTACGATCCCGCCGCGATGGAGGTCGCCAAGCGTTACCACTTCCAAGATCGCGTCGAATACGCCGAAAACGAATACGACGCGCTCGACGGAGCCGACGCCCTACTGACCCTCACCGAGTGGAACGAATTCCGCAATCCGAACTTCAAGGAACTCGAATCCCGACTCAAGAACAAGCTCGTCTTCGACGGCAGAAACATCTTCGAGCCGGAAGCGATGGAGGAACGAGGATTCGTCTATTACAGTATTGGTAGGCGAACGGTCGGCAAGTAAGCCGCTCTATTTACGGATATCCGCTCTTTTTACGGATAAAAAGGGACCGCGCGGTCCCTTTTTAATGCGTCGGAAGAGATTACTCGACAATCTTCACGCCTCGCCAGAACGCGACATAGTCCTTAATGTGCGCCGCCTCCTCCGACGGATCGGGATAATACCACGCGGCGTTTTCGTTCTTCTCGCCGTTGGTTTTCAGGTGGTAGTAGTTCGCTTTGCCCTTCCAAGGGCAATACGTTTCGAGGTCGCTGTCGATAAATAAATCGCGGTTGACCGTTTCGGGCGGAAAATAGTGATTGTTCTCCACCACGACGGTGTCGTCGCTCTCGGCGACAACCGTGTCTTTCCATAGCGCTTTCATAACGTTCCCATGCTCTTTTGTTCTCTTTGCTTCCATGTCGCTAAGAACAAAGAGAGCGCGGGGATAGTTCCGACGCGACTACTCGGCGGGCTTGCCGTTGTCGTCGTTCGGCGCCTCGTCGTCTTGCTTGGCGTCCGGCGCTTTCGCTTGACTCGGCTTCAGCACCTTTTGTTGGATGATCTGCGTGAAGTCGCCGAACGCGGCGATCGCCTTACTAAACGCTTTATTGACTTGATTCTGATCTTGGATAAACTTCTCGACGTTCGCTTTCCAGTTTCTCAGCTCGTCCAGCTCCTCGCGTAATTCCTTTATCGTCCGCTCGTGCGAGGGCGCTCCGTTCCCGTTGTCGGTCATATCGTTTCCGTTACTCGTTATGAAAACCTTTAAGGTAAGCATAACGCGCGGCGGATACAACGCGTCTCGATTTTTTCGGACGCGCGGCGTCGTTCCGTTTTGACATTGCGGGGGAAACCCGTATATTTGTGGACGTTTTCGGGGCTATAGCTCAGTTGGGAGAGCGCTTGAATGGCATTCAAGAGGTCAGGGGTTCGATTCCCCTTAGCTCCACAAAGCCCGCCGACCTTGCGGGCTTTTTCGTCGGGCGGAAGCGACGCCGCGCCGAGCGAACACTGCCCTGTGGTGTAATTGGCAACACGTCTGACTCTGGATCAGAAGAGTCCAGGTTCGAACCCTGGCGGGGCAGCCAATCCTAAACGCGAGCCGCCGTGTTCGCGTTTTCCGTTCGCAACGGGGACGATATGAGCGACACGCTTCATAAAATAATCTTTGGCACCGCCGGCGCCATGCCGGAAATCGAAGACGAAAGCGTCCAACTTATCGTAACATCCCCCCCCTATTTTAACGCGCCGTTCGATTACAAAGATCTCTTCCCAACTTACGAGGACTATCTGCGCCTCATCGGCGATTTTGCGCACGAATCGTTCCGAGTCGTCGAGCACGGCCGTATCGCCGTCATCAATACCGACGATATGTTGGTGGACGGCGTGAAGTACCCCATCGTCGCCGACACAATCAAACTCTTTCAAGCGGCGGGCTTCAACTACCGTGATCGGCTGGTGTGGAAAAAGCCCGACGGGTACCTTCGCATCTCTCGTCGATCCGGAGTGCTTCTGCAAAACCCTTATCCGATGTATTTCTATCCCGACAACCTTTTGGAGTCGATCCTTATCTTCCAAAAAGGGAAATATGACTATAAAGCCAAATCGAAAGACGAGAAGGAGGCGTCGCGCATCGACAAAGAAACCTTTCAACGCGACAAATGGTATTCGACGCTTTGGGAGATGACGAACGTGCTACCCAACTCAAAACTTGAAAAGAATATCGCCGCTTTTCCGGAAGAACTACCTTCTCGGATTATACGACTGTTCTCTCACCGAAACGAAACCGTGCTCGATCCTTTTCTCGGTAGCGGCACAACCATGAAGGTGGCAAAAGCGCTGGGAAGAAACTCGATAGGGATAGAAATTAAACGGGATTTAGAAAAGATCATCCTCGAAAAATGCGGATTCAACAACGGCGAACAATTGTTCGAGGCGAAGTCATCGTACGAAGTAATTCTTAGGGAGGGATCAATTGGAAATAACGGCAACAATTGAGGGGCTTACCTATAAACCGCTTCTTGGGAGCGACCTAAAAACTATTCCACTCGACCAATACACTACAAGCGCCAAGAAACCGAGCGCTTGCTTAGTCAAGTTGGATCATAACAATACATTCGCCGTTAGTCGTTGGGTCTCTCCAAAGCGAACTCGCTCTTACCCATACGCCCACGTTTATGATACGCTCCGTTTCTCGGGCAAAAAAGTGGCGATCATCCCGGTCATCAAAGACGAAGGGAAGAGAGGAGACCGAGATTTCCTCCAATGGGACACCATCTCATTAATGAGTCTCCTCAACGTCTATGTTGTTCTCGCGTATTACGTTCGCGCCAAACGAAATCCGAATCGCGAGAATAAAATTACGAACCAAGAATTCGACCTCGAAATTTTACGTGACGGATTCCACCAACTAACCGTTTACCATACAAGCGCGCTACATTGGAATATCGAGCAAGTGAAGAACGTCGGCGCCGTTGGGCGCAAAGCGATCGAAAGCTACCGACGCATTGGAAAAGAATTGGACGTTGCGATGCACGGGTTTGAAAGCGCCGAGAAGAAGATTGAAGATATTGCTCGAGGCGCGGCGGAGTTCCGAGCTATCTCGAGAATACAAGCAAGAGAAGCGCAAAACCGAGAGCTGAACGTCGTCAATCCGAAAGAATTGCTCGAAGGTAGGAAAGCGAGAATCACTATCGAGAACTACCTCGGCGGCGAGTACTATTTGGTCGTTGACGAGGCGCGAATCGAGAACAACGACGCGATTCTTATCGAGGGGAAGCACACCGTAAAAAAGTTGTTGCCAAGCGAAGCGGATATCAAAGACGGACTATTAAAAACGGCGCTTTACTCGAATCTCTCCGAAGTGTTTGTTGACGGAAAGAGCTATGCCCCGAAACCAACGCTGAAGCTGACGTCAAAGCTTCCATTCGATTACAAAGGGCTCTCGGCGAATGCCCAAAGAAAGTATGATTTGCTCGCGAAAGAAGCTCGTGCAAACGGATTCACCGTCGTCCATAAGTAGCCGATAAACCGGCAATAGACAAACCCGCCGCATGATCGCCGAGGAATCCCTACTCCGCCCGCTCGTAACTAGTCAACGTCCGTCGGAACTTCCCTTCCGGAAGAGTCGGCTCCTCCTCGAACGGATTGAAATCCGCCGCGGCGAACCGTCCGTCGAGCGCGTATAGGACGACCGCGTCCCCCTCGATTTTCACGACGCCGACGCCTTCGGCGTACCACGCGCGCGCCTCGAACGTCTCCTCCCTCGCGAAGCCGGTCGTCGTGTCGGGCGCGGCGATCGTCAACGCGTAGTGGACGGGAACCGTCTCGAACGTCCGCTCCCCGTCGTCGAGCGCGAGCGTCAACTCCTCGCGCGGCGCCACGCTCGCGTCGAGACCGACCAACGAGAAGATCAGCGCCGTAATCCGAAAAGCTGACCAACTTCGCCCCGCGTCCAAGGGATACGAGAGGGCGACAAACTCGACGTCCACGTCGATCGCGTCGAGGGAGTCGTCGCCGAAAAACGCGAGAAGCGAGTCGGGAACCAACGCCGTCAACCCCGACGTGTCGGCGTAAACGTACGCCCCGCGCTCGGTGTCGCGGAAATAGCCCGTGTCGATCTCGCCGCCGAACGAATCGACGCGCGCCAGATACGGCGCCCCGTCGAATATCCGATAGAACGCGTACGTCGAGATCGTCTCGCCCGCGTAGGTCGGCGTTCCCGCGTCGTCGAGGGAATCGACGCGATAGACGTACCGAGCGCCCTCGTCGATCGGATAGTAGTTCGTCTCGAACTCGCGCGGCGGATCGTTGACGGCGTCTTTACAGCCCGCGCCGACGAGCGCCGTCATAAGAAGCGCCGCGAAGGCGAGCGCCGAAAGTTTCGTGATTGCTTTCATCGTTCCGATAGCTTCCTTTGTAATTCCGTGAACGCGCGAGCGCGGTGGCTGATCTTGTTCTTCTCTTCGAGCGACATCTCCGCCGTCGTTCGGTCGTAGCCCTCGGGCAGGAAGAGGGGATCGTAGCCGAACCCGTTTTCCCCGCGCGGCGCGTGGATGATTCGCCCTTCGATCTTCCCCGTCGCGACGACCGTCTCCGCGCCGTCGTGATAGACCGCGCAGCAGACGAACCTCGCGGCGTGCGGTTCGGGTTTGCCGTCGAGTTCGCGCAGGACTTTCCGATTGTTCGCCTCGTCGTCCCCCGGCTCGCCGGCGTATCGCGCCGAATAGACGCCGGGCGCGCCGTCGAGTTGATCGACGACCAAGCCGGAGTCGTCCGCCAACGCCGGCGTACCAAAGCGCTCGTACGCCTCCTTCGCCTTCTTAATCGCGTTCGCCTCGAACGTATCGCCGTCCTCGATCACCTCGAACGTTTCGTCGTAGTCGAGCGGCGAGACGATCTCGACCCCGTCGCCGAAAATCGAGGCGACTTCCCGAATTTTGCCTTTGTTCTTCGAGGCGAAAAATAGTTTCTTCTTCATCGTACTCCTTTGTCGATAAAACACGGCTCGCGCTATTTCGGTTCCTCGCCCGCCTCGCGCTCCGCGTAGAGTTCGTCCATCGCCTCGAAGGCGCGCCGCAAGTGCGGTATGACGATCGAGCCGCCGACGATCAGCGCCACGTTCGTCGTCTCGTAAAGCTCCTCGCGCGTCGCCCCCTCCTCGATCGCGCGGTCGAGGTGATAGAAGACGCAGTCGTCGCAACGCAACACGAGCGAGGCGACCAATCCGAGCAGCTCTTTCGTCTTCGCGGGAAGCGCGCCTTCGACGTACGCCTTGTGATCCAAGCCGAAGAATTTTTTGAAATCCCGAAAGCCCGAGTTCAGTATTCGCTCGTTCATCTCGGCGCGATATCGTCGTCGTTCGTCGAGCGATTCTCCCATCGTCGCCTCCTCCGAGGTTATTCCGTTATATGAAAGCGTTCGTCGTTCGGTCGCACTTCGTCGTAGAGTTTTTTCAGATACTCGAAGGCGACGAAGGAGCCGCGCGCGGCGGCGTTTTGGTATCGTTCGGCGGCGACGGCTTTGTCGATCGGTTTACCGACGCCGTACTCGTGGCAATAGCCGAGCGCGATTTGCGCCAAGATCGCCCCGCGTTCTTCGAGGCGTTCGAGCGTCGCGATCAACTCGTCGTTCGGAAGCGGAGGATATCCTTCGATCGTTTCGGCGACGAGGATTCTCAGCGCCGCCTCTTCGCTACCGAGCGCTTGGGCGCGTCGCCAATAATCGAGCGCGCGATCTCGGTCGCGAGCGACGGCGCCGCCCGTGTAGTAGGCCGCGCCGAGCGCGATCAGCGAGGGCGCGTGGCCGCGATCCCCCGCCGACTCGAAGAACCCGAGCGCCATTTGGCCGTCGATGCCGCCGACGAATCCCGCCGACGCCAAGCCCGCGTACACATACTTAGCG
>WJMR01000197.1 GCA_014727845.1 Ignavibacteriales bacterium | reverse complement strand
GGTCGCGTCTCCGTCTCGATCGACGGCGTCCACGCGGTCGATCAATCCTTCCGAGCCGAATTCAAACTCGAGGCGCAGGACGATCGACTCTATGTGTACACCGAACGCGACGAGTTCACGCCTCGCGTTTTCGGAGGCAAGCTGGGCGCGCTTATTAAGGTGTATGAGGAGGACATCCCCCAACAAAAAGAGGCGCTCCTCCGTTGGGGCGACGCCCTCGTCTCGAACGTTAACGAGATCCACCAAACGGGCTACTCGCTCCACGATCCGCCGAAGACGAACGTCGAGTTCTTCTCGGATTTCCGCGAGGGGAAGATGGTGATGAATCAGTTCCTGAAGGACGACCGGAATTGGATCGCCGCTTCGGCCGACGGCTTGGAAGGCAACAACGAGATCGCGCTGGCGATCGCCGATTTGAAGGACGAGAAGATCGTGGACGGCTTGACCCTCTCGGGCAAATACGCCGAGATTATCTCCGACTTGGGCGACGCGATCGACTTGAGCGACGACGCCTCCGAGGGATACCAACTCACGCTCGATCATCTCAAGCACGAGCGCGATTCGTATTCCGGCGTCTCCCTCGACGAGGAAATGACCGATATGATCACCTATCAACGCAGCTACGAGGCGTCCGCGAAAATTATCAAGATCGCCGACGAGCTTCTCCTCACGCTTATCAATATGGTGTAAGCTATGACGCGCTTGACCGACATACAGATGAATCGGAACTACATCTCGAATTATAACTTCATCCGTTCCGATCTCTTCGACATCCAAACGAAAATCGCCTCGCAACAGAACGTCTCCAAACCCTCGGATAACCCTTCCGAGATCGGCTCGATTATGGACCTCAACGAGCTGATCAACAGCAACGTTTCGTATCAGAAAAACATCGACAATAAGTTCGCCCAAATCAACGAGTCGATCGCCGCGCTCGAAACCGTCCACGAGCACAGTCTCAACATTATGTCGAAGCTTGGGCACTGGAAGAACACAATCGTGGCGGCAAACGAAAACGAGACGACGCGCAAAGCCATCGAGTTGACGCTCGACGCGATGCTCGAGATGGCGAACACGAAGTTCGACGGGCAATACCTGTTCGGCGGCACGGATTTCTCCACGCCCCCCGTCGGGTTCGATCCGACCGACGGCGTATTCTCGATCCTTTCGCAAGACGTCTCGGGCGAGCAGTACACGCGCATCGCGGGCAACATCAAGGCGCACGTGAACGTAAGCGCGATGAGAGTGTTTATGCCCGTCGTCAAACAGTCCGGCAACATCAACTCGGGCGAGCCGGTCGGGTTCGCCTACAACAAAGTCGAGACACAATACGACGGCAACGGCAACGAATATCAATTCGACTACACGTGGACGAAGACGGGCGCGAACACGTTCGAGATGACCTACGACGTCTTCGACGACGCGGGCGCGAGCGTCCTCAACGGATCCCACGAGATCGTCTTCGACCCCGACACCGCCGAGATCGCCTCGGTGGACGGCGGCAAACCGCAACCGCTCAACATTCGCGACGCCGCGCTGAAGCTCGACTTCTTCTACGACTTCGCCTCCGTCCGCCAAACGAGCGGCGTCACCCAACTCGCCGAGTTCGTCAACCAACGCGGCAATCCGCTCACCGTTCTCCAAACCATTAAAGACAACCTCGCGGCGGATATCCGACCGAACAACAACCAGCTCCAAATCATCGACGACTTCCCGCAGGTGATCGTCGATCAAACGACCGAGGCGGGCGAGCTCTACAACCGACTCGACGCGGGCGAGAAGATTCTCGATCGGCAGGACTTGGTGCTGCAGGAGCTCCGCTCGAAGAAGCAGGACGTGGATATGGCGACCGCGATTATGGATTTGCAGAGCCGCGAGTATCACCTCAACGCGATGTATAAACTCTCGTCGAAGCTGCTGCCGCAGTCGATCCTCGACTTTATGTAAACCGCGAGCGCTTCCGTCGTATGAACGTTCCCCGCACCCCCGTTTTCTACGCCGCCGCCGTCGCCGCGTTGGCGTTTCTGTTCGTCGCCTTCGAGGCGGTCTTCGTCGCCTCCGAGCCGCTCGTCGATAATTGCGTCGTCGAGGCGTACGTCGTCGAGCGCTCCTCCGCGGGCGTCGCGGCGCGCGTGGGTCCCGACGAATCGGACGACGCGGCGTTCTTTTTGCCGACGATGACGACGCTGACGATCGTCGAATCGCGGGACGGCTGGGCGCGAATCGGACGAGCGACGACGCCCGACGGCTCGACGCGACGGTCGGAGAACGCGCTCTGGATTCCGGCGGACGCGCTCGGCGTGTCGGTCGCCGCGAAGGATTCCGAACGCGTCCCCCTCTACGACGCGCCGCGCCCGAACGCGGTCGCGACCGACTCGCTTCCCGCGCAAGTGGAGGCGAGGGTGATCGACGCCCGCGACGCGTGGGTGAAAGTAACGCGCGCCGGCGTCGTCGGATGGCTCCCGCCCGACGCCCACTCCGCCGACCCCTTCTCCCCCGCGCCGTAGGTTCTCCGCCG
>WJMR01000028.1 GCA_014727845.1 Ignavibacteriales bacterium | reverse complement strand
GTTATATTGGTTCCAATTTTGCGCGACGCGCGCTCGCCGAGGGCGTGGACGTCGTCGTTTTCGATAATCTTTCCCGAGGGCATCGCGAGGCGATTCCCGAAAAAGCCGCGTTTTTCGAGGGCGATTTGCTGGATAAGGAATCGATCGGGCGTTGCTTCGCCGAGTACGAAATCGACGCGGTCGTCCACTTCGCCGCGTTCGCCTACGTCGGCGAGTCGGTCGAGAACCCCGCGCTCTACTACGAAAACAACGTGGTCGGCTCCTTCAACCTGATCGACGCGGCGCGGCGGGCGGATATCCGTCGCTTCGTATTTTCCTCGACCTGCTCGATCTACGGCAACCCCGAGCGCGTCCCGATTTCCGAGGACGAACCGGATAAGCCGATCAATCCCTACGCGCAAACCAAGCTCGCCATCGAGCATATGCTGCGCGACTACTCCGCCGCCTACGGTATGCGATACGCCGCGCTCCGCTACTTCAACGCCGCGGGCGCCGCGTTCGACGGCGAGACGGGCGAGAGCCACGACCCGGAACCCCACCTCGTCCCGATCACGCTCAACACGGCGATGGGCAAACGCGATAAGATATTCATCTTCGGGGACGATTACCCGACGCCCGACGGCACGTGCGTGCGCGACTTTATCCACGTGGACGATCTCGCCGACGCCCACCTCCTCGCGCTGAAATACCTCGAGGACGGGGGCGAATCGACGGTGATCAATCTCGGCACGGGCGACGGCAACTCGGTCAAGGAGATAATCCAACGCGCCGAAAAGATTACGGGCAAGAAGATTCCGACCGAGACGGCGCCGCGACGCGAGGGCGACCCCGCGCGGCTCGTCGCCGACAACGCCAAAGCCAAGAAGCTTCTCGGCTGGAAGCCCAAACACGACGCCGACGCGGTGCTCGAAAGCGCGTGGCGCTGGCATCAAAATCAGCGATATTAAGGAGACAAGGATGAAAGGCATTATCCTCGCCGGGGGCGCCGGCTCGCGGCTCTATCCGACGACGAAAGTTTACAGCAAACAGCTCGCGCTCATCTACGACAAGCCGCTCATCTACTATCCCCTCTCGACGCTGATGCTCGGCGGCGTGCGCGACGTTCTGATCATCTCGAACGAGGAGACGATCCCGCACTACCGCAACCTCTTCGGCGACGGCTCGCACATCGGTATGTCGATCGACTACGCCGTGCAGGACGCCCCGAACGGCATCGCCGAGGCGTTCATAATCGGCGCGGATTTCATCGGCGACGACTCGGCGATGCTGATACTCGGGGACAACATCTTTTTCGGCAATATGGAGTTCTACTACGACGCGGTCGAATCGTTCCAACACGGCGCGACGATTTTCGGCTACCGCGTGCAGGACCCCGAGCGCTACGGCATCGTCGAGTTCGACAAGGCGGGGAAAGTTCTCTCGATCGAGGAGAAGCCGTCGAAACCGAAATCCAACTACGCGGTGCCGGGCGTGTATCTCTACGACAACCGCGTCGTGGAGATCGCGAAGAACCTCGAGCCCTCGGCGCGCGGCGAGCTGGAAATAACGGACGTAAACCGCGTGTACTTGGAGAAGGGCGAGCTGACCGTCGAGATCATCAATCGCGGCGTCGCCTGGCTGGATACGGGAACTCCCGAAGCGCTCTTGGCGGCGTCGAACTTCTTCGGCGTCATCGAGGAGCGCCAAGGGCTTAAGGTCGCCTGCGTCGAGGAAATCGCCCTCTATAAGAAATTCATCACGCGGGCGCAATTCGACGAGCTGGTCGCCTCGATGCCGAAGAGCGCCTATCGAGACTACCTCGAAAAACTCGAGTTGGAATAGAATCGGAACCGAGAGAAGTTATGGACGTCGAACCGCTCGAACTATCCGGCGCGCTCCTGATCACGCCTCGCGTGTTTTCGGACGAGCGCGGTTTGTTTTACGAGAGTTTCCAAAAGGAGCGCTATCGCGGGGCGGGAATCGAGACCGACTTCGTGCAGGATAATTTCTCGCGATCCGCGAAAGGCACGGTGCGCGGTTTGCACTATCAAGCGCCCCCGTTCGCGCAAGGCAAGCTCTTGACGGTGATCGAAGGAGCGGCGTTGGACGTGATCGTCGATATCCGATTCGGATCGCCGACCTTCGGCGAGCATGTCGCGGTTCGGCTGGACGACCAAACGCGTCGGCAGGTGTGGGCGCCCCGAGGGTTTATGCACGGATTCGCCGCGCTCACCGATTCGGTCCTGTTTCATTATAAATGCGACAACGTGTACGACAAACAAAGCGAACGAGCCGTTATCTTCGACGATCCCGACCTCGCCGTCGATTGGGGCGTAGCCGACCCGATCGTTTCGGATAAAGACGCGCGAGCCGGCGCTTTCGCCGACATCAACCGAGACTTTCATTTTTAGGAGGCGATAATGGAATCCAACGACTCTTTATTTTTCACCGACAGCGAGACCCTCGAAAGCTATTCGCTCTCGAATCAGTTCTCCGAACACATGGAGTTCGTTCTCGCGAAGAACAAGGTTACCGCCACGCCCGACGACGTGTATTATTCCCTCTCGATGGCGATCCGCGACCGACTCGTACGCAAGTGGATGCGCACCCAATACGAATTTATCCAACAAGACACGAAGCGCGTTTTCTACCTTTCGCTCGAATATTTGATGGGGCGTCTCCTCGGCGACGCGCTCATCAATATGGATTTCTACGACGAGTGCCGCGACATTCTCCGGAAGGACGACTACATCCTCGAAGACATCATGGAGCTGGAGCACGATATGGGCTTGGGCAACGGCGGTTTGGGTCGTCTCGCCGCTTGCTACCTCGACTCGATGGCGACGCTCGATCTGCCCGCCTTCGGCTACGGCATCCGCTATGAATACGGCATCTTCAAGCAGGAGATCGTCAACGGTCGGCAGGTGGAGCAACCCGACAACTGGCTCAGCTACGGCAATCCGTGGGAGATCCTCCGCCGCGACCTCCAATACCGCGTCCGCTTCTACGGCAAGGTCGTCAACACCGCCGACGAGCGCGGCAATATGCGCTTTAAATGGATCGACACCGAGGACGTGTACGCCGTCGCCTACGACGTCCCCGTCCCCGGCTTCCGCACCGAGACGGTTAACAATCTGCGACTTTGGCAGGCGAAGGGAACGCGCGAGTTCAACTTCCGCGAGTTCAACCAAGGCAACTACGTCGCCGCCGTCGAAAGCAAGAGCGCGTCGGAGACGATCTCGAAGGTGCTCTATCCGAACGACACGATCGAGAAAGGGAAGATCCTTCGGCTCAAGCAGCAATACTTCTTCGTCTCGGCGAGCTTGCAGGATATCATCCGCAAACACAAAATCAATCACGACGATTTCTCGCAATTCGCCGCGAAGAACGCCGTGCAGCTCAACGACACCCACCCCGTTATCGGCGCGCCCGAATTGATGCGCATCCTGATGGACGACGAGGGTCTCGGATGGGACGAAGCGTGGGAGATCACCTCGAACACGTTCGCCTACACGAACCACACGGTGGTTCCCGAAGCGCTCGAGGAGTGGTCGGTGAGTTTGATCGAGCGCCTCTTGCCGCGCCATATGCAGATCATCTACGAGATCAATCATCGGTGGCTGGAGTGGGCGCGCTCGCAAAAGGATCTCGACGACGAGACGATATCCGAGCTCTCGATCATCCGCGAGGGCGACGACAAGCGGGTAAAGATGTCCAACCTCGCCATCGTCTGCTCGCACACGGTCAACGGCGTCGCCGAGTTGCACACGGACATCCTCAAGAACCACGTCTTCAAACACTTCCACGCGTTGCTACCCGATAAGTTCGTCAACGTCACCAACGGCATCACGCCGCGCCGGTGGCTCCGCAGCGCGAATAGGATGCTCAGCGAGATTATTTCCGAACGGATCGGGGACGATTGGATCACCGATCTGCCGAAGCTCCGCGAGATCGAGAAGTTCGCCGACGACCGACAATTCCGCGACGATTTCGCCGAGGCGAAGTGGCTCGCCAAGCGACTCCTCGCCAACCATATCGAGGAGGAGTACGGCGTCAAGGTCTCGCCCGTCGCCATGTTCGACGCGCAAATCAAGCGCTTCCACGAATACAAGCGGCAACTGCTGAACGTGATGCACGCGATCCGTCTCTACGTAAAAATTAAAGAGGATCCGAACTACACGACCGCGCCGCGCGTGGTGATGTTCGGCGGGAAATCCGCCCCCGCCTACACGGCGGCGAAGCTGATCATTAAGCTCGTCAACAACGTCGCGGACGTCGTCAACAACGACCCGGACGTCGGGGACAAGCTGAAGGTCGTTTTCCTGAAAAACTACTCGGTCACGCTCGCCGAAAAGATCATCCCCGCCTCGGATCTCTCCGAGCAAATCTCCGCGGCGGGCTTCGAGGCGTCCGGCACGGGCAATATGAAATTCGCGCTCAACGGCGCCC
>WJMR01000196.1 GCA_014727845.1 Ignavibacteriales bacterium | reverse complement strand
CTCGACCGAACGCGCCGTGCGGGAGATACTCGGGCGGGCGAACAAAACGTTGGAGCGGACGATCGATCGCGGCGTTTTCATCACCGCCTCGTTCGGCGCGCTGGACGTTTCGACGGGCGACCTAACGTTGGCGCGCGCGGGGCACACGCCCACGCTCCTCTCGCGGAGCGAGGAAGTTCGCGAAATCACGCCGAAGGGTATCGGGCTCGGGCTGAACTTCACCTCGCTCTTCGACGACGCGTTGGCCGAGGAGTCGCTCCGTCTGCAAGCCGGCGACGTGCTCGCGATCTTCACCGACGGCGTGACCGAAGCGATGAACGCCGAACAAACCGAATTTTCTCTCGATAGTTTAGAGCGGATCGTGCGCGAGTCGCGGAACGAATCCGCCGAGGAAATCGCGCGACGAGTCGTTCGCGCCGTCGCCGACCATTCCGCCGGAGAGCCGCAACACGACGACGTGACCTTGTTGATATTGAAATGGAACGCAAACACGGAGCAGAGTAATGGCTGAATTCACCGCAACCGTACGATCCCTTGGCGAGATCGACGTGGTGGACGCCGGGGGCTACCTCGACGCCCACACCGCGCCCACGCTCGACGGCGTCCTGCACGACCTCGCCGAGAAAGGCAGAGTGAAGATCGTCGTCAATTTCGCCGCCCTCGACTATATCAGTAGCGCGGGGCTCGGCGTTTTTATGGCGAACATCGAATCGATCAGAGGCGCGAAGGGCGATATTAAGCTCGTCGCGATGAAACCGAATGTGTACAACATTTTCGATCTCCTCGGCTTTCCCCTCCTCTACGACATCTTCGACACGGAGGACGAGGCGATCGCCAAATACAACAACCCCGATAAGGACGAGAAGTAGCGACGTGAACCGCGCGGACACGACACGGCACGAAATGCGCACCTCGAGCGCCACCGAGAATCTGGCGAAGATTCGCCGATTCGTTCGGCGCGCCGCCGAGGAGCGCGACGTGCCGGAGAAGATCGTCGAGCAGATGATCCTCGCCGTGGACGAAGCCGCGTCGAACATCATCCGCCACGCCTACCGCCACGACCCGGGCGGCGAGATTCTCATAGCCGCCGCCTTCGAGGACGATCGGTGGATCGTCACGCTCCGCGATCGCGGCGTCGGCTTCGATCCGAACAACGTGCGCCGGCCCGATATGGCGACCTACCTCAAAGAGCGCCGCGTCGGCGGATTGGGCTTGCACCTCATCCGCAAATTAATGGACGAGGTCGATTACGAATCCGGCGGCGACGACTACAACCAACTAACGCTCACGAAAAACATTGCGGGTTAGCTCCGATGGCCGACTTCCGCGACGAAACCGAAAAGCTTAAGCGGAACCTTACGGCGCTCGTCGAATTCAGCCGCGCCGTTAACGCGAGCCGCGATCTCGACTTCACGCTCGAGAACCTTCTCTTCTCGGCGATGGGCAAATTCCTCGCCTCCCGCGGCGCCGTCGCCCTCTTCGAAGGCGGCGAGCTCCGATTGGCGCGGGCAAAGGGCGTGGCCGACCAAGCGATCGAGGAATTCCCCCGCGTCGGTCTCGAGGACGACGCCGAACGCGCGCTCCGTCCCTTCCTCGACCGACGGGGCTTCGCCGTCCTCCAACCGATCGACTCGGCGCGCGAGCGCATCGGCTACCTCCTGCTCGGCGAAAAGATTACCGGGAAGCCCTACGCCGACGAGGAGCTCGAGTTCCTCGGCACGGTCGTCAACATCGCCGCCACCGGTCTCGAGAACTCGCGGTTTATCGCCGAGCTCGAGCGCGTCAATCGCGACCTCGACTCGCGCGTCAATCGGCTCAACTCGCTCTTCGAATTAAGCAAGGAATTCGGCGTCCTCTCCGACGCCCGCTCCATCGGCAAGCTTCTCGTCTATTCCCTCCTCGGCGAGGCGCTCGCCTCCACCTACGCCGTCGCCTATTGCGACGACGGCGCCGTACGGGTGCCGGAATCCACCGCTCCGAAGTCGGAACTGAAGGAGACGCTCTCGTGCGCGGACGTTAGGGACGTCCGCCAGCCCGCGACGGGCGAGACGTTCTGCGAAAATTTTAAACGACTCGCCGCGTTCGGCTTCGAGGCGATCGCGCCGATGCGACTGCAGAACGAAACGCGCGGGATCATCCTCCTCGGCAAGCGCGCCGACGGACGCCCCCATCTCGGCGCCGATCTCGAGTTCATTCAGTCGGTCGGATCGCTCGCCATCGTCGCGCTCGAAAACCGACGCCTGTTCAACGAGACGCTCGAAAAATACAAACTCGAGGAGGAGCTGGAGCTTGCGAAGGAAATCCAACGCGGGCTCTTGCCGAGCGAAATCCCCCAAACCGACCATTTCGAAATCGCCGCCGCGTCGGTTTCCTCCCGACAGGTGGGGGGCGACTACTACGACGTGATCGATCTCGGCGAAGAGCGCACGCTCGTCGCCGTGGCGGACGTTTCGGGCAAGGGCGCCCCCGCCTCGTTGCTGATGGCGAACCTCCAAGCGTTTCTGAAATCCGTCGTCAAACGCGACATGCCGCTCGCCGAGGCGACCGCGCTCGTCAACGATCTCGTCGCCGAGAACACCGCCGACGGCAAGTTCATCACCTTCTTCTGGGGCGTTCTCGACGGCGCGAAGAAAACGTTCGAGTACGTCAACGCGGGTCACAACCCGACGATCCTCCTGCGCGAGGGGAAAATCCGTTGGCTCGATAAAGGCGGCTTACTTTTAGGCGTCGTGAAAACGCTCGCGCCCTACGAACGCGAGATCGTCGAGTTGCGCTCGGGCGATCTGATCGTGATGTTCACCGACGGCGTAACCGAGGCGATGAACGCGAAAGGGGAAGAGTTCTCCGACGCCCGCTTCGAACGACTCGTCGCCCGGCTGGGCGACGGCTCCGCCCGCGAGGCGCTCGCCGCCTGTCGCGACGCCGTCGCCGACTACACCAAAGGCGAACCGCAATCCGACGACATCACTCTCGTATGCGTTAAGGCGAAGTAACGCTTGCTACGACGACTCAAACCATATCGCAAACATGTCATCGTCGCGCTCACCGCGGCGTTGGGCGTCCTCGCCGTCTCGAACGTCTATCACGAGCTGGTCGTCAATCCGATGTCCAACGACGAGTGCTTATGGATGACGAAGGAGTCGGCCGATAGCGTCGTCGTCGTCTTCGAGCAAGTCAAACCCGACGGCGCCGCGGGCGAGGCGGGAATAGAGAACGGCGACGTCTTCGTCGCCTTCGAGGGAGCGCCCGTCGAGGACCCCTTCAAGACGCAGGAACTTTTCAACGCTATGGCGGCGGGCGACACGGCGACCTTCACCGTTCTTCGCGACGGCGAACTCGTCAACGCCGACGTGCGCGTCGAAAAATTAATCAACATCGGCAACTTGAGTTTCTCGCTCCTCGCCTTCTTCTGGTTGGCGGTCGGTTTCGTCGTTATTATGGCGAAACCCGGCGGACGCGAGCAACGGTTCTTCTACGCCGTCGGCGCGGCGCTCGTCGTGTATTCGTCGGCTTCGACGTTCCTCATCCCTTATCAATACGTTTCCGACGTTCCCCTTTTCGTCTTGCTATGGTATATCTTGTGGCTCCCGATCTCCGCGTTTGGCGGCGCCCTCGCGGCGCACTTCTTCCTTCTCTTCCCTCGCCGCTCGAAGTTGGCGGATAAGAAATGGGCGCTCGGCGCGTTATACGGCGTCATCGCCGCTATGGTGCTATGGCAATTCTTAGTCTCGTTCGACGTGATCTCATCCGAAGCGGGAGGTTTCCACAGACAGCTCTCGGGGAACTTAGTTTTCTACTTATACGGCGTCGTCTTCCTGCTCGCCTACGTCCTCATGCTCAAGGCGTTCTTTACGACGAAGGATAAACGGAAGCGCAAACCCCTCGTCTCGATCATCGGCTCGCTCACGCTCATCCTCTTGGGTTTGATTTTCGTCAACGTCTTGTTGGCGACGGCGAACGTCCACTTCTACAACAACCCGGAGCTCTTCCTCCCGTTCCTCCTGTTGCTCCTGCTCCCCCTCTCGTTCGGCTACTCGATTTTCCGTTATCAGATGCTCGACGTCTCGACCGTCTTTCGGGACGCGCTGGTCTATGGCGCCGGAACGGTCGGCATCGCGGCGGTGTATCTGTTCACCGTCTTCGCGCTCGGGTTGGGATTCGGCAAGGCGATCGGCACGGAGTATCGGCAGTTCTTCTCGCTCCTCGCGTTCGTCGGATTCGCGCTGCTCTTCCAATCCACGAAGGACCGCCTCCAGACGGCGCTCACGAAGCGCTTCTACCCCGAGCAGTTTCTCCAACAACGCGTTCTCACTTCGTTCGCGAGCGACGTGAACAACCTCGTCGGCGAGAAAAACATTTTAGACGCGATCGTCTCGACGTTCGTCGAGCGGTTGCGCGTCCGCCGATTCGGCGTGGCGTTGGCGCGAGACGGACGCCTCGAAGCGGCGAGCATCGTCGGGTCGGAGGAGCGCGTCGAGCTCGCCGTATCGCCCGAGGCGCTTAAGCGAGCGGCGGACGAGAAGCGCCTCGTCGCAAAGCGCGCGCCGTTGGAGCGGTCGGATTTCGCCAAGGCGCTCCCCGAGGACGCCGACAAACT
>WJMR01000195.1 GCA_014727845.1 Ignavibacteriales bacterium | reverse complement strand
GGCTTACGGTAGGCGACGAAGCCCGCGCGCTCCAACGCGGCCATCGCCTCCTCGAAATCCTTAGCGCGGACGCCCGCTTTCGTCGCCATCCGTTCGAGGTCGAACGAGACGAACGACGAGAGCGCGGCGCCGCCGAACTCGCGCATCACCGCCACAACCGACGCGGCTTTTACGTCGTCGCGGGTGGTCTTCACAAACGCGCGCAAGCGTTCCTTCGAGACGAGGAAGCGCGCGGCGTGCTTGCGACGGCGATCCGAAAGAACGGCGAAGCGCCCGGCGTCCTCGAGCGCCCCGACCGCCGACTCGACGACGGCTTTGTTGAGACGCTCGCCGAAGACCGCTTCGAGATATTCGGAACTCACGGGGATGTCGCCGTCGCCTCGTTCGCCGAGGGGAACCGAGCCGTAGTTGGCGAGGGCGTCGTAGAGGGCTCGGACGAAGGGGCGGTCGGGGTGGTTGGCGTCGATGAAGAAACGCGCGAGTCGTTCGTCGGCGTCGTCGTACACGAGCCACGCGTCGGCGGGTTCGCCGTCTCTGCCCGCCCTGCCGATCTCTTGGTAGTAGTTCTCGACGGCGCCGGGCATAGTTGCGTGGATAACGGCTCGAACGTCGCGTTTATCGACGCCCATCCCAAAGGCGTTTGTCGCCACGACGACGTCGATAGCGCCGCCGAGGAACGCCTCTTGAGAACGGCGTCGCGCCTCGTGGTCGAGACCCGCGTGGTAATACACCGCGTCCACGCCCCGGAGCGAAAGGCGCTCGGCGATCTCCTCGACGAGTCGGCGCGTACCGGCGTACACGATCGTCGCGCCGTTTATCGAGCGCGCCAACTCGAGGACCTTCTCGGGCTTGTTCCTCGCGAAGACGACGTTGAGCGCGAGGTTGGGGCGCTCGAAGCCCTGAACGAAAACGGCGGGGTTCTCGAGTTCGAGTTGCTTGACGACGTCGCGGCGCACCTCGGGCGTGGCGGTGGCGGTGAACGCCGAGACGCGAGGAGCGCCGACCTCGTCCACGAATTGGCGGATGCGGCGGTAGCTCGGACGGAAGTCGTGCCCCCACTCGCTGATGCAGTGCGCCTCGTCCACGAAAACGTAGGCGGGCGCGACGGTCTTGGCGCGCGCTACGAAGGCGACGTTCTCCAAGCGCTCGGGGGCGACATAGAGGAGTTTGATCTCGCCGTCGGTCGCCAGTCGGAGTACGCGATCGGTCTCGCGCCGCGAGGTGGAGGCGTCCACGGCGGCGGCGACTTCCCGTCCGTCGTTCAACCGATCTACTTGGTCGCGCATTAACGCGATTAACGGGGAGACGACGATCGACGCGCGCTCCGCCGTCAACGCGGGAAGCTGGTAGCAGAGGGATTTCCCCGCGCCCGTCGGCAACACCGCGAGAACTTCGCGGCGGTCGAGAATCGCCTCCACGATCTCGCGCTGACCCTCGCGGAACGAGGAGAAGCCGAACCAACGGTCGAGCGCCTTGAGGAGATCGTCGGATGTTCGCATAACGGTCGGGAGCGGGATTTAGTTAAGTAAGGAAAACAGTCCGCGAAAATATTGAAACTATTTTACAATCGCGCTATTATTAAACTCTACTTTAAAATATACGAGGAAACGATGCCGATCAAGAAACAATATCTCAAGACGCGCGACGTTTGCAAAGTTACGTTCCGTATTCCCGAAACAACCGCGATTAAGGCGCGGGAGGCGGCGGTCGTCGGCGATTTCAACCGATGGGACGCGGGCGCGAATCCGATGAAAAAACTGAAGACGGACGGATCGTTCAAGACGGTGGTGGAGCTACCGAAGAACGGGGAGTACGCCTTTCGCTACTTGGTTGACGGGAGAGAATGGTTGAACGAGCCGGAGGCGGATCGCTCCGCTCCGACGCCGTATCCCGACGCGCGCAACTCGCTCATCCAAACCTAATCGCGATTACCGAAGTCGAGAGGACGCCTAACGCGGGCGTCCTCTTGACGCTCGCCTATAATCCCGTGTGGCTCATGATCTCCCAATCGCGTTCGAAATCGAACGGCGTGAAGTCGGGGATCGGGTCGGAGGCGTGGTGGTCGTCGTGACACGTTTTGCACCACTCGATTTTGCTGTCGGGTTTCACCAACCCGGCGAGGCGCGCCTCTTCTTGCTTGCTCTTCAGGTTGTGGAGCGTTAGATAGTCCTCGGCGGCGCCGTGGCAGGTCTCGCACTGAACGCCGTCGCGATAATCGAACGTTTCGGCGGTTCGGACTTCGGGGAGATCGAAGTGCGGGGCGTGGCATTGGAGGCACTCCTCGGCGGTCTCGGGATTTTCGACGCCGTAGTTTTCCGCCACGGCTTTCGCGACGTCGGTCTTCAGCGTTTCGAAGGAGCGCGAGTGGTCGTTCTTCTTCCAGACGCCGTAGGTCGAGAGGCGTTCGCCCTCGTCGTCGAACTTGTCGAGATAGTCTTTCGTGTGGCATGTTTTGCACGCCTCCACGCCGAGGTATTTGGGCTCGTCGTCGGATTGCGCGACGAGAAACGCCGCGGCGCCGACGACGACGAGCGTGGTCGCGAGCTTCCGAGTTGTGTTCGATTTCATCATATCCTCCCAACGGGTTAAACCAATGCTCGAATCGCCGTCGCGCGATTCATCGATAAATATATCGAAATCGCCGTCGAATTAAAACGCGCCGCGCTCGTCAATCCATGTTGCCGTTCGTCATATTCGGCGCCGCTCCTTCGGGTAAAAATTTCTATATTCCGCGCAAACAACTATGGGCGGCGACGCCCGAACACAATCACGAACCTACACGGAGTCGGTATGGGCTCGAAGATTACGCGACGCTCCTTTATCGGAAGGGGAGCGATGGGTTTGGCGGCGGCGGCGTTCGTACCCGCGATATTCAAGGGTAATCCGTCGGCGGCTTTCGCGACGCCGAGAGGAGACGATATGCAACTCGCGGAACTCTACCGTCGTTTCACGGTGGACGAGGAGATTATTAAGAAGGTGATCGCCGAGGCGCTCTCGAAGGGGGCGGACTATTGCGACCTCTATTTCGAACACACGATCTCGAATTTTGTCGGGATGGAGGACCACACGGTCAACCGCGCGTATAGTAGCGTCGGCTACGGCGTCGGCATTCGCGCGCTGAAGGGCGACCGGACGGGTTACTCCTACACCGAAGAGTTGACGCTTGAATCGATGCGACAAGCCGCGCGCACGGCGGCGAACATCGCCGACGCGAGCCCGAAGGCGCCGCCCGCGGAGGTGCGCCTCTACAAGACGCCGCAATATTATAAGATAGATACGCCGTGGAGCGAGGTCTCCGTCGATCGGAAGATCCCGGCGCTCGAGCGTATGGACGCCAAGATGTTCGGGCTCGACTCGCGCGTGGCGAAGGCGAACGTCTCGTTGTCGGATACGACGAAGGTAGCGCTGATCGCCACCTCCGAGGGCAGGATCGCGTACGACTTCCGACCGATGGCGACGCTCGGGGCGGGGTGCACGGCGATCGAGGGGGAGCGCAAAGAGACCAACTATCACTCCCGCTCGGGGCGCTTCGGCTTCGAGACATTCACCGACGCCGTCGTCGATACGTTGGCGACCGAGACGGTCGATCGCACCGTCCGACTGTTTCAAGCGCGACAGCCGAAGGCGGGCGAGATGCCCGTCGTGCTCGCCGCCGGCGGATCGGGCATCCTCCTGCACGAGGCGATCGGGCACGGGATGGAGGCGGACTTCAATCGGAAGGGCGTCTCGATCTTCAGCGATAAGATGAACAAGAGCGTCTCCAACGAGCATGTCACCATCGTGGACGACGGCGCCAATCCGAACGTCCGAGGATCGATCAACGTGGACGACGAAGCGAATCCGACCGAGCGCACCGTCCTCGTCGAGAACGGCGTCCTTCGGTCGTATCTCCACGACCGCCTCAGCGCCGCGCACTACGGCGTGGAACCGACGGGCAACGGGCGTCGGGAATCCTTCCGCCACCCCGTGTTGCCGAGAATGCGCAACACCTATATGGAGGCGGGACCCCACGACGAGAAGGAGATTATCAAGAGCGTTAAGCGCGGTCTCTACGCCGAGTCGTTCAGAAACGGACAGGTCTTCATCGGCGCGGGCGACTTCACGTTCTACGTCAGTTCCGGCTACGCCATCGAGGACGGCGAATTCGCCTATCCCGTCAAAGACGTGAACATTATCGGGAACGGGCCCGAGGCGTTGGCGGACGTGCAAATGGTCGGAAATAATTTCGCGATGGACGGCGGCGGCTGGAATTGCGGCAAGGACGGACAGAGCGTGCCCGTCTCGCTCGGATTGCCGAGCGTGAAGGTCGGCAAGATCACCGTCGGCGGCGTGTGAGTCGGCGATTACTTTTATCATCCAACGGGAAGACGATTATGAAAGCGAACGATAGGATCGAGGCGGCGCGACGGGCGGTGGAGCAAGCCAAACGCTTCGGCGCCGACGAAGCCGCCGCGACGGTCTCCTCCGGACGGGACGTCCAAGTCTCGCGACGCGAGGGAAAGATCGAGACGCTCAGCGAGGCGTCGAGGAACCAACTGCGAATCGACATCTACATAGACAAGAAATATTCCTCCCACGTCACGAGCGATTTGCGACCCGACGCGTTGGCGAAGTTCGTCGAAGAGGCGACGGCGGCGACGAAGTATCTGAGCAAGGACGAGTTTCGCGGTCTCGCCGATCCGAAATACTATCCAACCGCGTTGGATAAGGACCTCGGCCTCACGGACGCGGCGTACGACGGGTTGACGAGCGAACGACGCGCGCTACTCGCGAAGGACATAGAGGAGGCGACGCTCGCCCAAAGCGATAAGTTCGTCTCGGTTACCGCCACGTATCAAGACTCGTTTTCCGAGTCGGCGACGGCGCTGAGCTCGGGCTTCGAGGGGGAGCGGCGCTCGAACTCCTTTACGTGCGGCGCCGAGGCGACGGTGAAGGACGGGGACGAGCGACCGTCGGGTTGGCGGTTCGCCACGCTCCGACGGTTCGACGAATTGCCGAAGCCCGAGGAAATCGGGAAGGGGACGGCGGCCGAGGCGCTCGGTAAAATCGGGCAGAAGAAAATCTCGACGGGCGAGTACGACGTGATCGTCGAGAACCGCGCGATGCGACGACTCCTCGGCGCGTTGCTCCAACCGACGTTCGGCTATCTGCTCCAACAGAGGCGCTCGTTCTTGGAGGGCAAGCTTGGCGAAAAAATCGCGTCGGAGAAGCTCACGCTTATCGACGATCCGTTCGTACCGAAGGGCTTGGGCTCGCGTCTTTTCGACGACGACGCCTTGGCGGCGAAGCGACGACCCGTCCTCGAGAAGGGCGTTTTGCGGACGTATTTCCTCGACGCGTATTACGCGCGCAAGCTCGGTATGGAGCCGACGTCCGGCTCGACGTCGAACATCCTTTTCGAGAACGGCGATCGCTCGCTCGAGGCGATGGTCGCCGACTTGCGACGGGGTCTCGTGATCACGGGCTTTATCGGCGGCAACTCCAACACGACGACGGGCGACTTCTCGTTCGGCGTCGTCGGGAAGTACGTCGAGAACGGCGAGGTCGTTCATCCCGTCAACGAGACGAATCTATCGGGCAATCTCTCCGAGTTCTGGTCGAGCGTTGACGAGGTCGGCGCGGATCCGTATCCGTACTCCTCCTACCTCTCGCCTTCGATTCGCTTCGCCGACGCGAAGTTGAGCGGCGCGTAGCGACGACGAACGACCCTCTTTGAAGCCCGCCGCGTTGCGGGCTTTTTTTTGAACGTCGGAAAAGGTAACGGGGAGATAAACGCCCGGGCGATAGTTAACGAGTTAACTATTATTCCTCGTCGGGATCCCCCATGAGCCGCGCGAAGACGACGAGGTTGTCGGATCGTTCGAGGACGAGTTTGAAGACGACGATGAGCGGTAGGGAGAGGAACATCCCCGCGATTCCCCAAAGGTATCCCCAGAAGAACAAGCCGAAGATGGCGGTCAGCGTATTGAGCCGGAGGGAGGTTCCCATCAGTGACGGCTCGACGAGGTTGCCGATGGTCATCTGCACGGTGACGAGGATAGCCGCGAGCAGCAAGGGCATGCCGACGGCGTCGTATTGGATAAACCCCATCAGCACGGGGAAGATCACCGCGATCGTCGAACCGATCGAGGGAATGAAGTTCAGCAAGACGGTGAGGAAGCTCCAGAAGAAGGCGAACTTAATTCCGAAGACGAGGCAGGCGAGGTAGGTGGCGACGCCCGTCATCACGCTAACGATAATTTTGACGACGAGGTAGTTCGAGATCGATTTTTGAATTTTGTTGAAGCTCTCGATTACCCGCGTCGAGCGGTCGGGACCGCCGACGAAGGCGAGGAAGCGCGGGGCGTTCTGCAATCCCGCCAGAATGATTATGTAGTAGAACGCGAAGATGATGAACGATCCCGTGAACGATCCGACGTTCGAGGCGAGGAACCCCGCGACGGTCGAGATGACGTCGGTGGTGAGGAGCTTGCGTCCCTCGTCGAGTATTCCGGAGATCTGGTAGAGGTCGCCCGTTATTTCGTTGACGAATTGAGTGAGCGAGAGGAGTTGATCCTCGAAGCGGTTGAGCAGATAATCCTGTTGCGCGGCGACTTCGTTTGCCGTTTGCATAAAGACGAGCGCGACGATCGCCGTGAGCGCCAGCGTGCCGAAGGCGACGGCGGGGAAGATGAGCCATCCGGGCAGCTTTTTTTTACGGAGCCATTTGGTTATCGGCGCGGCTAAGAAGGCGAGCAGGGCGGCCATCGCCAACGGGATCAAGAGCGACGAGAGCGTCTTGAGCAAGAAGAAGACGAGAATGATGAGGAAGACGACCAGTACGTTCCTGATCGCGGCGAGGTGCCGTTCTATTCGTTCGTCGCGAGTCACGCTACGTGGCGCGCTCGGTGTGGACGGCGAAATAGAAGCTACCGAGCTTCTGCCCTTGGAACAGGACGGCGTAGTCGAAGTCGATTTCGTTCATACGCTCGCGGGAAATTTTCGCGTCGCCGCCGACGCGTTCGAGCGGCACGCCTCTGCCGTAGAAGGCGGGGAGGAAGCGCTCGGCGACCGCGTCGATAAAGGAGACGAGCTTGTGGCGCGCCTTCTCTTCGTCCAGCGTTTTTTCGTCGCCGAACGCGGCGAGGATGTCGTGGAGATCGTGGCGCGTTCCGAAAATGTGAATCGAGAAGAGGACGTCGCTCCCTTCGACGCTCATCACGACGCGTCCTCGGAACTCGTTCTCGAACGAGTAGAGCGCGGCGGGGCTCGGTTTGGTGACGTCGAAGTATTCGTTCTCGGGGGCGGATTCCCGCACCGCCTCGACGATGTCGGGTCGAAGGCGCCGGACGACGGCTTTGGCGAAATCGAAATAGCGGTCGCTTTTCTCGACGA
This sequence comes from Ignavibacteriales bacterium, assembly GCA_014727845.1. Classification (GTDB taxonomy): domain Bacteria; phylum Bacteroidota; class Ignavibacteria; order Ignavibacteriales; family Ignavibacteriaceae; genus WJMR01. Next base: position 7,652 of record WJMR01000195.1, on the reverse strand, counting down.
CGCCGAGGAGATCGGCGACGACGCGGCTCGGGTTTTGCGTTTTTCGCAGGCACGCGTCGTAGCGTTTCAATTCGGATTCGCTCTCGCAATCGCCGACAAAGACGATCTTGGTGTCGCCGCGTTTGTCGCGGTCGCGAATGCGGTTGATGAGGTCGTAGGCGTCCACCATCGGGATCGTGTCGAGGATATAGACGACGTCGTGCCCCTCGGAGTGGAACTGCTGGAGCGCGTCCTTCGGGTCGCGAGTCGTGGTGGTCTCGAGCAGAAACTCGAACGCCTCGGAATAGATTTGGTTCAGCTTGTAGTCGGTGTTGAGAACGAGAAGACGTTCGGGGAGGAGGTACTCTCGTTGTTGTTTGGAGGACTTCGTCGGCGTTTTCTTCGGTTTAAAAACGCTCTTATCGTCGCCGACGAGTTCGAGCACTTTCTCGATGATGACGTCGCGGTCGAACGGTTTGAGGAGGTATCCCGAAATGCCGAGGGAGAGGGCGTCGCCGACGACGCTCTTCTCGCCGATCGCCGAGAGGACGAGCACTTTCACGTCCTTAAAGCGCGGCTTTTGCCGCAGGCGTTTGAGGAACTCGATGCCGTTCATGTTCGGCATTTGGATGTCGAGAAAAACGATTTGAGGTTTGGCTTTGGCGCATTGCCCTAAGCCCTCGGCGCCGTCGTAGGCCTCGAAGACTTCGCAGTGGAACGTCTTTTCGAGGATAACGCGCAACGCTTTTCTTGTGAAATCGTGATCTTCGACGATGAGAAATCGTTTCAACGCAAACCTCTCGGTAAGTGCGCGCCGCAAGCGACGCGTCGGATTAATCGGAGAGCGCGGCAAAGCGACCGCGCGGGCGAAAAATACAAAAAAAAGGGAAAGTAGGAAACTCGCGAATGGTGGGCGGGAATTTACGCGGGAGGTTGCTCCTCGTCGCGGCTCTTGGGCAAGGTGAACGAGACGGTGGCGCCGACTCCCTCCTCGCTCTCCATCCAAATCTTGCCGCCGTTTTTCTCGACGAATTCTTTGCAGAGGATGAGCCCGAGCCCCGTGCCTTTTTCGTTTTGGACGCCGGGCGTCGAGTGTGAAACGTCTAGCCGGAAGAGCTTAAGTTGGTCTTCGTTGGAGATGCCCTTGCCCGTGTCGGCGACGGAGATTTCCGCCCACTCGCCGCGGTCGGCGACGGAGACGACGATCTTGCCGCCCGCTTCGGTGAACTTCATCGCGTTGGAGACGAGGTTGCGCAACGCCGCCGAGACGGTCTCGCGGTCGGCGAAGATCGATAGATTCCGAGGCGCCTCGACCCGCAGCCGCAACTCGCGTCGCTCCGCCTCGAATTGATAGACCTCGACGACGTCCTCGATCAGCGTTTTCGCGTCGAGGTCGCGCGGTTTAATCTCCATCCTGCCCGTTTGCAGGCGCGACCATTGGAGAAGGTTCTCGATCAGCGAGTAGAGGGACTTGAGCTGGACGTGGATATTTTGCGCGAACTCCTCGATCTCCTCGTCGGAAAGGTTGGGGAGATCTTTGGCGAGGAAATCCGAGAAGGTGAGCAGCGCGCTGAAGGGGCCCTTCAGGTCGTGCGCGATGATCGACATAAACTTGTCGCGTTCGGCGACGGTCGCCTTCAGTTCCCGTTCGGAGGCGCGCAGTCGCGTGTTGAGATCGGCGAGCTCGCGTTGTCGGGCGATCCGATCGGTGACGTCGGTGAGCGAGACGACCAACGCGCCGGCGCGTTCGAGCGGGGCGAGCTTCGCCTCCACGCCGCGCACTTCGCCGCTCCTGACGCGGACGCGCGCCTCGGCGGTTTCCACGCCGCGTTTGCCGCGCATTTTCGCCAGTCGCAAGAATTTTCGGAAGAGCTCGTGGTCCTCGGGCAGCGCGAAATCCGCCCAGTGCATTCGTCGCTCGATCATCGAGGCGGGGTAGCCCGTCAGCTCGGCGGCGGCGGGGTTGGCGAGCGAGACGACGCCGGAGGGTTCGAGGATGACCGTCGCCGACCCGATCGTCTCGAAGATGGCGCGGTAGCGGAACTCGACGTCGCGGAGTCGTTCCTCGGTTTTGCGGCGGTCGGTCACGTCGGTCGCCACACAATCGAGCGCGGTGATCTTGCCGTCTCGGTCGGTCACGATCGCGTCGCGTTCGCGGAGCCATCGGACGGAGCCGTCGGGTTTCAGTGCGCGGAAATCATAGTGGCGACGGAGGTTGCCCGTCTCGGCGTCCTTGAATCGGCGGTCGAACTCGGGACGGTCTTCGGGGTGCACGCGCGAGCGCATCGCGTCGGGATCCGCGAGGATCTCCTCGGCGCGAAGACCGAAAATCTCCTCGACGAGCGCGCCGACATAGACGCACTCCCGCTCGGGTAGCGCGAAACGGTACACCAACTCGCCGCCCTTTTCCGCCAGAACGCGGCGCCGCTCCTCGGTTTGGCGCGCCGCCGCCTCCAGCTCGCGCACGCGCGCTATGAGTTCTTCGGTCGTGTATGTACGCGGTTCGTCGCCGGGCATAACGAAACTATATGCGGCGGATTTCTATCTCCGCCTCCTCGCGATACGTTAGAGATTTTCTCTCACTTATCAAATAGTATTATCGTGGATTTCCGCCATATCTAAACCCTTGCCGCCCGATTCTTCGCGCTTCGACTCGTTATCATTGGCGTTTTATCTTGGCGTTTGTTATTATTGGATATTCCAAACAACATTGCGACAAACGCGTTTGTTAGCGATAACATAATCTAACCCAACGAGGTGCGCACTATGAAAACCTTACTAATACTATTAGTCGCCGTCGCGGCGCTCGCGCCCGTCCGCGCGCAAGAAGCGTGGTTCGAGGACGATTTCGATCGCGAGACGCTCGGCGACTGGACGGCGATCAACGGCGAATGGTCGATCGAAGAAGGCGCGGCGGTAATCGAGACCGACGTGTACGACCGACTCCTTCGCTCGGATTTCTACGCCTTTGCTACGAAGCCCTACCGCTACGAAGTGACGCTGAAGGGAGATCGAGCCGGGCTCTATTTCGGTTTGGTCGATCCCGACTCGAAATACGGCGGGCATATGATACGTTTCGACGAGAACCGGCTCCTCGTCGGTTACTACACGCTCTCGCGGGATTTCATCGCCTCGAACGTCCACACGCTCGAGGAGCGACCGCTCGAATGGACGACGCTCGCGATTGAAGTGCGCCCCGCGAAAGGCGAGTTCGAGGTTTATGTGAACGGAAAATCCGTCCTCGTCGAGACCGTGTTGATCTCGGCGAGCGGCTACGTCGGCTTGCAGGCGTCCGACGGTCGGTCGGAGTTCGATCGCGTCGCGGTTACGGGCGAGGGGGCGCCGACGCCCCCGGCCGATCCCGTCGTCGGCGATCCCGTCGAGTTCCGTCGCGTCGAGTCCGTCGATTTCGCCGACGGCTCGCTCACGCTGTATAATCCCGAGACGGAGTTCGCGCAGGCGATCGACGAGTCGGGCAAGATTGTGAAGGTCGCGAAACTTCCCGCGCCGGCGCGTCCGAAGACCGCGGCGCTCGGCGGCGGAATCGCGTATATGATCGACGGCGAAAAAATCACGCGGCAAGCCGAAGGCAAGGCGCTCGCGCCGATCGTCGAGGGTCTCTCGAAACCGCGTTCGATCGTCGCCGACGCCGAGGCGCTCTACGTCGCCGATCCCGGCTCGGGCAAAGTTACCAAGTATTCGCACGAGGGCGAACTCCTCGCCGTATTCTCCGGCGCCGCCGTCGGCGGTATGCTCGCGCCGCAAGACCTCGCGCTTATGGACGACGGCAAGATCGCGATCGCCGACGTCAATAAGGTGATTATCGCCGATCGCGCGTTCGATAAAATCAAACCCGACGCGAAGAAATGGGGCGACGGCTCCGTCGAGGTTTCCTGGCACAGCCCTTCCGACGCCGCGCCGTACGTCGAGTTCAAAGCCGACGGCGAGGATGAGTGGACGCGCGTCGCGGGAGAATACGACGCCGAGACGCACACCCACCGCGCGGCGACGACGGAATTGAAACCGCTCACGCGCTATTCCTACCGCGTCTTCCCGACGCTGAAAGTCTTGCCCGAATCCGCCGCGAGCGACGCCGAGTTCCGACTCGCGACCGAGCCCGCCGACGAGGGCGAGAAGGCGATCACGCGTTTGCCCGTGATGCTGATGGCGTATAAAACGGTGAGCTATCGCGACGTCTATCCCGAAGATCAATACCCGAACGTGCCGGGCGGACGCTCGCTCAAGCCGGAGGAGATCGAGTATCTCCAAACCGAGGCGGTCGATTTCAATTCGGATTTCTACTACCGGAACTCCGAGTGCAAGGTCGTCTTCGATTGGGAATACCACATTGTCGAGGACACGCTGTGGCTCGGCGACATCGGCGACGAGGATCCGTATTGGCTCGGACCGAACGACCGCGTGGCGCGCGACTACGAGAAGGCGTGCGCGTCGGTCGGCAAGAAGCCCGAGGATTTCGCGGGCGTGATCGTCGCCTACGCGTGGTACAACTATCCCGCCGATCGGGGAACCGAGACCGAGACGGGTATCACCATCCGCCAGAAATACGGCGGCGCCGCGATGGGCGTGCCCGCGCCGTGGAAATACGGCAAGACGACGGGCTATAACGGCAATCCGTATCCGCAAGTTTCCTCGCGGCAGGATTGGCTCATCACGCACGAGTTCCATCATCAGATCGACGCGCTGTTCCACGCGAGCGGTTTTCCGGAATACTATCACGCCGACCAGCCGTGGGTGATGCCGGGCAAGTTCGGCGAAGACTTCGACTTTAACGCGTGGATCATCCGCAATATCGACTCCGACGCCTGGCTGGCGCTGAAGTTCGGCGAGCTCGTCTCCGCGCCCGACGCGGACGGCGACGGCGTTCCCGACGACTATCCCGCCGCGCCGTTCGACGAGAAACGCCTCGGCGGCGATCCGACTAAGACGGACACGGACGGCGACGGGTTGACCGATCTCGAAGAGACGATGGCGGGGACCTCGATGGGAACCAAACTCGACGATCCCGACACGGACGGCGACGGCGTAAACGACGCCGACGATCCCGAACCGCTCTACGCCGTCGAGCCGACGGTCGAGAAATCCGAGGGCGACGAGTTGAACTGGCGGACGATCGGGTTTATCGAAGGCGGCGACTACGAGGCGGAAGTCTCGCTCGCCTACGACGACGAGCGCGTGTACGCCAAGTTCGTTACGCCACAACCGGCGAACGTCCTCTTCCAGATCGACGCCGACGACGACGGCTGGTTCCACGGACACGACAACATTCAAACGCGCGTCGCCGCCGACGGCGAAGTTCTCGGCGCGTGGGCGCTGAACTCGGCGAGCTTCGTTAAGCCGCCGAAGCGCGACGACGAGAGCGTTACGAAAGACGACCTTTTCACGTCGCTCGAGGATACCGACGACGGCTACGTCGCGATCGTCGGCGTGCCGAAGAACGAAGCGCTCGGCTTGAAACTCGAGGAGGGAGAAAAGATCGCCGTCCGTTTCGGAACGCAGCGTTCGGCGGATCGATGGATCTGGGACGAGCTCTTCGAGAGGAACTACTTGATGACGATCACGTTACGGTAACCGACTATTCGCGGGCGTTCGGAAACGGGCGCCCGTTTTTTTTCATCCCAACTCGGACGACAACTATGGCGACACAACCGCACAACGGACTCGACAACCGACTCGACAATCTCTTCCTCCTCTCCGACGCCAAATCGCGCTCCATCTCCCCCGAGAACTTTACGGGCGAGAAGGGCAAGGGAGGCATGGCGACCGAAGGAACGGGCGCGAAAGCCGCGCGCGACTTGGGGCAAGGATGGAAAATATCCCCGTCGGTGGTGATTGAAGAGGGCGCGACGTTTACGCTCGGCGAGATCAAAGAGTCCGGCGCGATCAACCACATCTGGATGACCCCCACGGGCAACTGGCGCTTCCTCGTTTTTCGCGTGTACTACGACGGCGAGGAGACGCCCTCGATCGAGGTTCCGCTCGGCGACTTCTTCGCATGCGGTCTCGGCGAATACGCCCCGATCGTCTCGGCGCCGATATGCGTCAATCCCGGTAGCGCGTTGAACTCCTTCTGGCAAATGCCGTTTCGGAAATCCTGCAAACTCACCGTCGAGAACTTGAGCCCCAAACCGGTCACGCTCTTCTATCAGATCGATTACACGCTGACCGACGTGCCCGAGAACGCGGCGTATCTCCACGCGCAATTCCGGCGCGTTAATCCGCTCCCCTATAAAGACGTGTACACCATCCTCGACGGCGTGAAAGGCAAGGGGCAATACGTCGGCACGTATCTCATCCAAGGCGTGAACAACAACGGCTGGTGGGGCGAGGGGGAAGTGAAGTTCTACCTCGACGGGGACGACGAGTTCCCGACCATCTGCGGCACGGGCGCGGAGGATTACTTCCTCGGCTCGTACGATTTCGAGAACCAAGTGACGCACGAATACGAGCGATTCTCCACGCCCTACGCGGGGTTGACGGAGATCAAGAAGCCGGACGGCCTGTATAAATCGCAGCAGCGCTTCGGTATGTATCGCTGGCACATCGTCGATCCGATTCGTTTTGCGGAGGATATCCGCGTCACGATGCAAGCGTTGAGCTGGCGCTCGGACGGGCGCTACTTGCCGCTACAGGACGACATCTCGTCGGTCGCGTTCTGGTATCAGTCGGAGCCGCACGCGCCGTTCCCGACGTTGCCCGCGAAAGACGAGTTGGAGATTATCTAACCGAGAGAGGGTTACTCGGCGCCGATCTTGACGACGACGGCGGTGAAGTCGTCGTTTTGTTCGGCGCCGTTTTGGAATTCCGAGACGCGCGCGGCGAGCTTGTGGAATATCTCGCGCGCCGTCGCGTTCGTTTCTTCCCGTAAGGTATCCACGATCCGCTCGACGCCGAAGAACTCGCCCCGAGGGTTGGTCGTTTCGTTGACGCCGTCGGAGAAGAGCAGATACGCCTCGCCCGGTTCGAGCGGCGCTCGTTCCTCTTCGAGCGCGTCGTCGAAGATCGCCCCGCCCGTCAACCCGATCGCCGCGCCTTTGGATTGCATCGCCGTCGCGTCCCCGTTTCTGAAACGGAGCGTCGGCATATGCCCCGCCCGCGCCAGGACCACCTCGCGCTTTGTCGCGTCGAACAAGGCGACCGAGGCGGTGATGAAATGTCGGCGCGCGTCCCTGTTGTCGAACCGTCGGTTAATCTCGACGAGGACCTCTCGCGGGGAGCGCGCGCCGTCGCAGAACAGACGCGCCATCGTTTGGAACTTCGCCATATAGAGCGAGGCGGCGACGCCCTTGCCCGCCACGTCGGCGACGACGACGTAGAGCTTATCGTTCCCCGCTTGGATCGCGTCGAAGTAGTCGCCCCCGACGCGCATAGCGGGCGTGGTTTTTCCGAAGACGTCGAACCCGTTGGTCTCGGGCGTTTCGGAGGGGAGGAGGGCGTCTTGGATTTGCCGCGCCAGCGCGAGGTCGGCTTCGATGACGCGCTTCTCCGCTTCTTGTTCATAGAGCCGCGCGTTCTCGAGGGCGGCGGCGGCTTGGGCGGCTACGGCGCCGAGCGTCTCGAGATCCTTCCCGCCGAACTGCGACCCGCTCCGCTTCAGCCCGACGAAGAACGCGCCGACGACGCGATCCTTGACGATCATCGGCGCGAGCGTGTAG
>WJMR01000194.1 GCA_014727845.1 Ignavibacteriales bacterium | reverse complement strand
CTTTTCGCCGCGCCGATTGTCGCCCAATCCGGCGACGAGCCCGCGCTCGAATGGGGCGGCTTCGCGCGGGTGGATTACTTTTACGACTCCCGCCAAACCTACGCCGCGCGCGAGGGACATATGTTCCTCGTCCCGAAACCCGAGGCGCTCGACGCCGACGGCGAAGACGTAAACGCGGCGCCGAACGCCAACATCCTCTCGATCGCCACGCGGCTCAACGTAAAGGCGACGGGTCCCGACGTCCTCGGCGCCGAGACGTTCGCGTTCGTCGAGGGGGCCTTCTTCGGCGCGATCGCCCCGGACGTCAACGGTTTCCGACTCCGCCACGCTTTGCTGCGTATGGACTGGGGCGCGACGCGGCTCCTCCTCGGGCAAACCTGGCACCCGTTTATGTTGACGGAAAACTACGCGGGGACGGTCTCCTTCAATACGGGCGCGCCGTTCCAGGCGTTCTCGCGGAACCCGCAGCTCCGACTCTACCAAGACCTCGCCCCTTCGTTGTGGGCGGAGGCGGCGGCGGTGAGCCAACGCGACTTCGCTAGCCCGGGTCCGAACGGGAATTCATCGAGCTATCTCCGCGACGCCGTCGTTCCCGAGTTTACGCTCCACGTGAAATATCTCGACGGCGGATTGTTCGCCGCGGTCGGCGCCGAATATAAAACGTTGCGACCCGCGCTGAGCGCGGAGAATCCGAGCGGGGACGCGTACGTAACCGAGGCGACCGTATCGAGCGCCGCGTTCCAAGCCGCGCTCGGCTATACGGGCGAGAATTTCCACGCCAAGTCGATGGGCGTTATGGGCGAGAACCTCGCCGACTTGCTCTCCCTCGGCGGCTACGCGGTCTCCCGCTACGACGGACCGATCGACGGCGCGCCCGTCGTCGAATACACCACGCTCGGAACCATGCAAGGGTGGCTCGATCTCCAATACGGCGGCGCGTTGAGTTTCGGCGCCCTCGTCGGATACGCGCAAAATACCGGAGCGCAAGAAAGCGTCGTCGGACAAGTGTACGCGCAACTGCCCGACTATCCGTTCGTGGACGCGATGTGGCGCCTCTCCCCGCGCGTTAAATATCGGAGCGGACCCGCGCTCTTCGGGCTGGAGCTGGAATACACCTCCGTCGATTACGGAACCCCGACCGACGCGAAATACACGATCGGCGACGCGACGACGGTCGCCAACGCGCGCGTGATCTTCGTCGCCACCTACTTCTTTTAAGAAGCCGCGAGCGGCGCGTCCCTCCGTTTCGGTCGGATAACGACGCGCCTCTTGGCGAGCGACTATGTTTTAACTATATTACGCGCGTATTAGTTAACAAACGCAACGCAAGGCGGAACCGCCGCCCGCGCCCGATCGCCGAAATCGAACACCTTATGAAACATCTCGGACGCCGTCGCCGCCGACGCGGGGGAGACGAGCAATGCAATCGACGCCGCGCCGAATTGGCGGGGACGTTGACCGTAGCGGACCTAAGCGAGGGGGAGGTCTTCGAGGTGCGGCGCGTTTTGGCGGAGGGCGAACTCGGCAGGCGTCTCGTGGAGATGGGGCTCTCGCCGGGCGCGCGCGGAGCGGTCGCGAGAATGGCGCCGTTCCGAGGTCCCGTTCAAATAGACCTGCTCGGCTACTCGCTCTCGTTGCGACGATCGGAGGCGTATGGCGTCGTCGTCGAACGTATCGACCCGTCGTAGCGACGTCGTTCGCGTCGCGGTCGCCGGCAATCCGAACTCCGGGAAAACCACGCTCTTCAACGTCCTCACGGGCGCCCGGCTCAAAACGGGAAACTACCCCGGCGTTACGGTGGACGTAACGAGCGGCGAGCGGCGCCACAAAGGCGGCGAGCTCGTCTTCTACGATCTCCCCGGCGCCTACTCCCTCTCCGCTTACTCTATCGACGAGCTCGCCGCCCGGCGATTCATCCTCGAGGAGAAGCCCGACGTCGTCCTCAACGTGATCGACTCGGCGAACCTCGAACGTAATCTCTACTATACGCTCCAACTCCGCGAGCTTGACGTCCCCGTCGTCGGCGCGTTGAATATGATCGACGAGGCGGAAGAGGCGGGCGTCGAGATCGACGCCGAGCGGCTGGGCGAGATCCTCCGCACGCCGATGGTTAAGACGGTGGGATCGAAACGGCGCGGCGTCGAGGAACTGCTCGACGCGATCGTCGAAACGGCGCGGAAGGACGCCTTCCGATGGACGCCCTCGGTGTACGGCGTCGAGATCGAGCGAGCCGCCGAACGCGCGCTCGCCGCGCTCGGGAAGGCGACGACGCCCGACGAAACGGCGCCGACGACATGGGCGGCGCTGAAGATCGTCGAGCGGGACAAGGACGAGACCGCGAAGTGGCGCGCCGTAAACGAGGGCGAACTTCCCGACGGCGCGACCGAAGCCGTCGAGTGGCTCGAACGGCACGTCGGCGAGAGCGCCCCCGTCTATTTCGCGGGCCAGCGTTACGGCGTTATCCGAGGCGCCGTCCGCGAGACCGTCCGCCGCGTGAAACCGCCGGAACGGAAAACGCCCACAAGCAGGATCGACGCGTTCGCGCTCCACCCCGTCTTCGGCGTTGTCGGATTTCTCGTCGTGATGGCGGCGGTCTTCTACGCCACCTTTACGCTGAGCGAGCCGCCCGTCGCGTGGCTTGAACGGGGCTTCGCCGCGCTCGGCGAATTCGCCGCGAGCCGCATAGACGATCCGACGCTCCGCTCGTTCGTCGTTGACGGCGCGATCGGCGGCGTCGGCGGCGTCCTCTCCTTCGCGCCCATCATCGTCGTCCTCTTCCTACTCGTCACCCTATTGGAGGAGAGCGGCTACATGGCGCGCGCGGCGTTCATCATGGACAATGTCTTCCACCGTTTCGGGCTGCACGGGCAATCGTTCATCCCGCTCTTCATCGGATTCGGCTGCACCGTGCCCGCGATTATGGCGGCGCGGACGCTGAAGAGTCCGACCGACCGCCTCGTCACCATCCTCGTCTCGCCGCTTATTAGCTGCGGCGCGCGGCTGCCGATCTACGCGCTGATCGTCGGCGCGTTTTCGCCGCCCGAGTATTCGTGGGCGATCCTCCTCGGCGTGTACGCGCTCGGACCGATCGCCGCGATGGGAACCGCGCTCCTCTTCCGCGCCACGCTCTTCCGAGGCGAGACCTCTCCGTTCGTGATGGAGCTGCCGCCCTATCGGAAACCCACGATGAGCGGCGCGATGTGGCACGTCGGTCGGCGACTGTGGCGCTTCCTGAAGAACGCGGGGACGGTCATCTTCGCCGCGTCGATTCTCGTCTGGGCGCTGACGGCGTTCCCCCGACCCGCCGCGGACGCGACGGCGCGCGAGGCGCTCGAGCAAAGCTACGCCGCGCAAATGGGCGAGGCGATCGCGCCGGCGATGGCGCCGTTGGGATTGGATTGGAAGGCGGGCGTCGCGCTCGTCTCGGGGCTCGCCGCCAAAGAAATCGTCGTCTCGACGATGGGCGTCCTCTATCATGCCGAGGAAGCCGCTCCCGACGCGACGCTCCGCGAGCGACTTCGCGACGACGGCTCGTTCGACGCCCTCTCCGCGATATCGCTCGTCGTCTTCGTCGCGCTCTACGTGCCGTGTTTCGCCACGCTGGCGACGATCCGACGAGAGACGGGTTCGTGGAAGTGGGTCGCCTTCGTCGCGGGCTACACCGTCGCGTTGGCGTGGATCGCCGCTTTCCTCGCTCACCGCCTCGGCGTCGCGCTCCTTTGAATCCCGTCGCCCGTCGCGTATCTTACCAATCGAATTAACGCTCGTTACTCGCTTTCGCCACGGAGGATTGTTATGACCCGATCGATCGCCGCGCTCGTCGCCGCGTCGCTTCTCGCTCCGCTCGTTCTCGTCGGATGCGGAGAAGAGCCGCGACTCGAGGACGCCGAACGCGACCGCCGCATCCGCTCCAAACAAGGCGTTAAACGCCAAACCACCTTTACGCACTACGTCGAAGACGGCGTTCCGAGCGAGACGGGCGTTACGACGAACGTCGTCGAATACAATAAACGCGGCGACCTCGTCGCGTGGGAGCTTTATAAGTTCAAGGGGAAACCCTACAAGACGGGGAAGATGATCTACGACGACACGCTCCGCGTCGAGTCGGTCGTGTACGACGAGAACGGGAACGTCGAGAAGGTGGAGCGACACGAATACGCCGACGGCGTCGAGACGCGTACGGTAACCGTCGATTCGACGGGCGCGACGATCGTGCGCGCCGAGCGTGAATACGACGCCGACGGGGACCTCGAGAGCGTCGCCTACTACGCGGGCGAGAGCGATCGGGGCGTCGGCTACGAGGAGTTCCGATTCGAGGACGGCGTCCTCGTCCACAAGACGTCCTATAGCGAAACGGGCGCCGTGCGGATGAAGGAGGCGAGGGAATACGAGAACGGCTTGCTCGTCGAGGTGACGCGTCGAGACGGACGCAAGAAGGTCGTCGAACGACGCAAATACGAGCGCGACGAGAACGGCGACCCGATTGAGCTACGCGCTTTCGGCGCCGGCGACGAACTTCTCTGGCGCTACGAGGCGACGTTCGAGAACGGTCTCGAAGTCGAGCGGAAACTCTACGACGCCGAGGACTCGCTTACGCAGGTGATACGTCACAAGTACGAGTATTTCGATTAACCCGCGTCGCTACTCGGCGAAATAGTCTCGGACCCACGCGAGGGTTTTCCGCGCGGCGTCGGCGTAGGGGGTGGCGGGTATCTCGCCGAACGTCCGCTCGAATTTTCCTCCGTCCATGAAAAGGGGGACGCGCTTCATATAGAAGAGCTCGCGGAACTCCCGCGCTTGCTTATTGAACAGCCCCGCAAGGAAAACCATCCACTCCTTATCGACGAACGAGACCTTCGCGTCGGATCCCGCCTCCTTCTTTACGAGTTCGGCGAACGCTCGCGCCGTGATCGGTTCGGGACCGGGTACGTTGAACTCTTGGCTCTCTCCCTTCTCCGAGAGCGCCGCGATCGCCGCCGCCTCGCCCGCGTCCTCGATAAAGACGTAGTCGGTCGTCGCGTCGGGCGCGGCGAGCCATTGGATCTTCTCGCCTCGCGCCGCCTTCAGAAAGTATTGGTCGTAGAGGCCGTTGACGACGAACGGTCCGTAGAAATCGGGGAGCCGGACGATCGTCCATCGGAGCCCGCGCTTCTCGCCCGCCTCGCGGATGGCGCGCTCCATCTCGACGCGAACGTCGCCCTTGACGGCGCGAGCGGCGTGGTCGTGACTCTCGTCGATCGGGTTCGCTTTCGGATAGCCGTACACATACACGTTCCCGGGGAAGACGAACCTCGCGTCCCGCTCGATCGCCGCCTCCATCGAGACGTTCATCGCGTCGAGCGCGTCGGTCTTCCATTTCTCGAAGGGTAGGTTGACGCAGTAGAAGATACGCGCGGCGTCTTCCGAGGCGCGGCGGATATCCTCGGGATTGAGCGCGTCGCCGATCGCGAATTCCACGCCGTCGATTCCCTCGGCGTAGCGTTCCGCCTTCGCCTTGTCTCGCGCGAACGCCACGACGGGCTCGCCCCGCTCGCGCAACGCTTTCGCCGTCGCCCTTCCGAAGCCGCCCGTGAATCCGACGACGAGATTCTTTCCGTTGGTCATAGTCTCTTATGATTGGTCGGTGAATGAACGTATTGTCGCGTCGCGCGCGATCGCGCATAAAAAAAGCGAGACGCGCGACGCCCCGTAGGGTACCGTACGACTCGCCCAATTGCAAACCGCGAGGGGGCGCGCTACTTCAGTTTTTGCGAGCGTATCCACTCGACCGTCTTCCGCGCTGCTTCGCGGTAGGGCGTGGCGGGGAGCTCGCCGAAGAACGAGCGATAGTTGTCGCCGTCCATAATCATCGAGAGTTGCTTGAGATAGTGGACCTCGACCAAGTGGCACATCTTCTTGCGGAAGAGCCCTTGTATGCAAACCTGCCATTGGTGTTTCAGGAACTTCACCGCCGAGTTTTTACCCGAGGATTCGACGAGGATATCGACGAAGTCGCGCGCGTAAATCGGCTCGGGTCCGGGGACGTTGAACTCCATACCGTCGGCTACGTCGGCGAGGCCGGCGGTCGCCATCGCCTCGCCCGCGTCCTCGATATAAACGAACTCGGTTAGGACGTCGGGTCGTCCGAACCAGCGGATCTTTTTGCCGTTCGCGGCGTTCTTGAAATTTTGATCGTGGAGGCAATTCATCGTGAACGGACCGTAGCGGTCGGGGAATCGGACGATCGTCCATCGGAGGGCGTTCATCAAACCCGCCGCGCGGATGGCGCGCTCCATAGTTACGTAGGCGCCGCCCATTCTCGCTTGGGTAACGTGGGGGTGACCTTCTCGGATGGGGACAAACTGCGGTTTGCCGTACACGTACACGTTGCTCGCGAGTACGAACTTGGCGTTTTGCTTAACGGCGGCGTCGAGCGAGGGCTTCATCGTCGAGAACGCCTTCTCGACCCATTTATCCATCGGGAGGACGACGCAGTAGAAAATACGTCCGACGCCCTCGGCGGCTCGGTCGATATCTTTGGGGTTGGCGGGATCGCCGTAGGCGAAATCGAGCCCCTCGATTCCTTCGGCGCGCGGTTTCGCCGTCTTTTCGTCGGGCGCGAACGCGACGACCGGCTCGCCTTTGGCGCGCAGGGCTTTGGCGACGGCGCGTCCGACGCCCCCCTCGAATCCGACGACTAAATTTTTTCGCTTCTCCATACGTGGCTCCGATTCTCGTGATTTATTCCGTCTCGTCAACGCCGTTGTGCTCGTCAACGCCGTTGTGTTCGTCGGCGCCGTTGTGCTCGTCAACGCCGTTGTGCTCGTCAACGCCGTTGTCGCCGTTGTTGACCGGCAGGTCCTCTTCGGTGGCGGCTTTGGCGATATCGACGATGTGGTCGCCGTCCTTCAGGTTGATGATGCGCACGCCTTGGGTGTTTCTGCCCATCACGCGGAGGTCTTTGACGCCGCTACGCACCGCCATACCTTTTTGCGTCATCATCACCAGCTCGTCGCCGTCGTTGACTTCGAGGATATCCACCATCTTGCCGTTTCGTTCGGTCGTCTTCACGGTTTTGATACCCTTGCCGCCTCGGTTGGTGACGCGATAGTCGTCCACGTCCGAGCGCTTGCCGTAGCCGTTTTCGGTGACGACCATAATGGTGCATTGGCGGCGCACGACTACCAAGCCGACGACGTAATCGTTCTTGGCGAGATTGACGCCCTTCACGCCGGCGGCGGTGCGTCCCATCGTTCTTACGTTCTTTTCGTGGAAGCGGATCGCCATACCTTCGCGGGTGCCGAGGACGAGATCGTTCGTGCCGTCGGTGATCTGCACGTCGATCAGCTCGTCGCCTTCCTTCAGTCCGACGGCTTGGATGCCGCCTCGCCGGACGTTGCCGTAGGCGTCGAGCGAGGTTTTCTTAATCATACCTTGGCGCGTCGCCATCACGAGGTGGCGATCCTTGGGGAAATCCTTGACCGTCACGAAGGCGGTGATGCGCTCGTCGCGCTCCTTCTCGATCAGGTTGAGGAGCGAGCGCCCCTTCGAGGCGCGTCCCCCCTCGGGCGTTTCGTGCACCTTGAGCCGGTAGCACTTGCCGCGATCGGTGAAGAAGAGCATGTATTGATGAGTCGAGGCGACGAACATCGTCTCGACGAAATCGTCGTCGCGCAAACCCGCGCCCGTCACGCCGCGCCCGCCGCGCCGCTGCTTCCGATAGCCGCTGACGGGGAAGCGCTTGATGAAGCCGCGATGGGAGATGGTGACGACGACGTCCTCCTCGGCGATAACGTCCTCGATCGCGAACTCGGCGCTGTCGTAAACGATCTCCGTTCGGCGCTCGTCGCCGTATTGCTCGCGGATCTCCGTCAGCTCCTCGACGATGATTTGGAAGCGGCGCGCCTCGTTGGCGAGGATGCCGCGCAACTTCTCGATCAGCTCGATCGTCTCGCGGTACTCGTCCTCGATCTTCTTCCGCTCCAAGCCCGTGAGCCGTTGGAGTCGCATATCGAGAATGGCGCGCGCTTGGATTTCCGAGAGCTTGAATTTCTTCATCAAGTTCGTCCGCGCCGTGTCGGGGTCGCGGGACTTCTTAATCGTCTCGATCACCTCGTCGATGTTGTCGAGCGCGATGATGTAGCCCTCGAGGATGTGGGCTCGTCGCTCGGCGGCTTCCAGCTCGAACTTGGTGCGTCGGACGAGCACGTCCATCCGATGATCGACGAAATGGCGCATCATCTCCTTGAGCGTCAGCGTCTTCGGCGCGCCCTCGACCAACGCGAGCGCGTTGACGCCGAAGGTCGTCTGCATCGTGGTGTGTTTGAAGAGCTGGTTGGTGACGACGGCGGGTTGCGCGTCCCGCTTCAGCTCGATGACGACCCGCATACCGTCCCGGTCGGATTCGTCGCGGACGTTCGAGACGTCCTTAATTTTTCCCGCGCGCACCAGGTCGGCGATCTTCTCGATGAGCGTCGCCTTGTTGACTTGGTAGGGTAGTTCGGTGACGACGATGTTCTCTCGTTGCCCGCCCTTAACGGATTCGACGTTCGCCTTGGCGCGCACGCGTATCCTTCCGCGGCCCGTTTCGTACGCCTCGCGCACGCCGTCGTAGCCGTAGATGACGCCGCCGGTCGGGAAGTCGGGCGCCTTGACGCGCTTCATAAGATCGACGGTCGAGATGTCGGGGTTCTCGATCATCGCGATCAGCCCGTTTATGATCTCGGTTAGGTTATGCGGCGGTATGTTCGTCGCCATCCCGACGGCGATGCCGCTGGCGCCGTTGATCAGAAGGTTCGGCAGGTAGGAGGGGAGGACGGTCGGCTCCTCGAGGGAGTCGTCGAAGTTGGGCGCGAAATCGACGGTGTTCTTCTCGATGTCGCGCAACATATCCTTGGCGATCTTCGCCATCCGCGCCTCGGTGTAGCGCATCGCCGCGGCGCCGTCGCCGTCCACCGAGCCGTAGTTGCCTTGCCCGTCCACCAACGGGTAGCGGAGGGAGAAATCCTGCACCATCCGCACCATCGTGTCGTACACGGCGGAGTCGCCGTGCGGATGATATTTACCGAGCACTTCGCCGACGATCCTTGCGGATTTTTTGTAGGGTTTGTTGTGTTGCACGCCGAGCTCGTTCATGCCGTAGAGGACGCGCCGGTGGACGGGTTTCAAGCCGTCGCGGACGTCGGGCAGGGCTCGCGAGACGATGACCGACATCGAGTAGTCGATGTACGAGGATTCCATCTCGTCGATGAGCGAGATCGGGATAATTTTATCGGTTGTGTTCGCCATATCGTTCTTGGTGTTCCTTCGTCGTTATGCGTCGCTTCGTCGCTATGCGTCGCTTCGTCGCTATGCGTCGCTTCGTCGTTACACGTCGAGGTTGCGCACGTATTTCGCGCGTCGTTCGATAAATTCGCGTCGCGGTTCCACGGCGTCGCCCATCAGCGTCTCGAATACTTTGTCCGCCATCGCGGCGCTGTCGAGCGTTACTCGGAGAATGGTGCGCGATTCCGGGTTCATCGTCGTCTCCCAAAGTTGGTCGGGATTCATTTCGCCGAGACCTTTGTATCGGGAGATCGTCAACCCCTTAATTTTCTTCTTGCCCGTATCGTCGGTCTCCGCGTCTTCGTACGCCACGTCCTCGCCCTTGCCGTTTGGCTTCAGGCGTTTGATGAGCCGATCGCGCTCCTCGTCGTCGAAGGCGTAGTATTCCTCCTTGCCCTTCTTGATCTTATAGAGCGGCGGTTGGGCGATGTACACCTTCCCCTTCGCGATGAGCTCGCGCATATAGCGATAGAGGAACGTAAGCAGGAGCGTTCGGATGTGGCTGCCGTCCACGTCGGCGTCGGTCATCAGAATAACTTTGCCGTAGCGGGATTTATCGGGATCGAAATCCGCGCCCATGCCCGCGCCGAGCGCGGAGATGAACGCCTTAATCTCGTTGTTCTCGAGCGCCTTGGCGACCTTCGCCTTCTCGACGTTGAGTATCTTGCCTCGGAGGGGGAGGATGGCTTGGAAGCGTCGGTCGCGCCCTTGCTTGGCGCTGCCGCCCGCCGAGTCGCCCTCGACGATGTAGATCTCGCACAACTCGGGGTCGGTGATCGAGCAATCGGCGAGCTTGCCGGGCAAATTAAAACTATCGAGCGCGCCCTTCCGACGCGTCAAATCCCGCGCCTTCCGCGCCGCCTCCCGCGCTTCCGCCGCGCGCGCGCATTTCTCGACGATCTTTCTGCCGACCGAGGGGTTCTCCTCGAGGAAGTCCGAGAGCTTCTCGTTGACGAGCGTCTCGACGATCGACTTTGTCTCGCTATTGCCGAGCTTCGTCTTCGTCTGCCCCTCGAACTGCGGCTCCATCACCTTCACGGAAACCACCGCCGTCAAGCCCTCGCGGAAGTCGTCCCCCGTCAGCGAGATCTTCTTATTCTTAATGAGATTGTTCTTCGTCGCGTATTGGTTCAGCGTCCGCGTCAGCGCCGCCTTATAGCCGACGAGGTGCGTTCCCCCCTCGTGCGTGTTGATGTTGTTGACGTAGGAGAAGATGTTCTCGGCGTAGCCGTCGTTGTATTGGAAGGCGATCTCGACGGGGGTGTCGTCCCGCTCGCCCTCGATATAGACGGGCTTGTGGAGCGCCGCTCGCGACTCGTCGAGATACTTGACGAACTCGACCAATCCGCCCTTGAAGTGATAGACGTCTTTTTGGCCGTCCCGCTCGTCGGCGATCTCGATGGTGATCGTCTTGTTCAGATACGCCAGCTCCCTCATCCGCGCGGCGAGGGTGTCGTATTTGAACGAAGTAACTTTGAAGATCTCCGGATCGGGCAGAAAGCGGACGGTCGTGCCGCTCGCCTTTTTCTTCGAGGGGTCCTTTGTTTCTTTCACGGGACCGTTCGGAACGCCGTGCCGATACTCCTGCGTGTAGAGCTTCCCGTCGCGTCGCACTTCGGCGCGCGTCCACTCGGAAAGCGCGTTAACGACGGAGACGCCGACGCCGTGCAATCCGCCCGAAACTTTGTAGGAGGATTTATCGAACTTGCCGCCCGCGTGGAGCACGGTCATCACGACCTGCAACGCGGAGACCTTCTCGACGGGGTGGACGTCGGTCGGGATGCCGCGCCCGTTGTCGCTCACCGAGGCGCTTCCGTCCTCGTGTAGCGTGATGGAAATCTTATCGCAGTAGCCCGCCAGCGCCTCGTCGATCGAGTTGTCCACGACCTCGTTGACGAGATGGTGCAACCCGCGCGCGCTTACGTCGCCGATATACATCGCGGGACGTTTGCGGACGGCTTCGAGCCCTTTCAGGACGTTGATATTCTTCGCGCTATAGTCGCTCTTTTTCGGTAGCGCGTTCTTTTTCGGATCGTTCGCCATAGTGGTTCCTTTGGTGCGAAACGTCACCGAGCGGCGAATTTCAGGCGTCGGATATCGGCGCCATCCAGCTCGGCGTTTAGCTTTTCCAGAATTTCCCGCTCGCGGAATTTAATCTCGCTGCGCCAGGCGGGGTTTTCCACGCGGAGGTGGAGCGTTCCGCCCGAGACGCTCAGCGGCGTCGCGTCTTTGGCGAGGAACGGAAAGACGTCGGGGAAGACTTCGATCGCCCGCTGTTCCTCGGCGGCGCGCGCCAGTCGTCGGAACTCCGCCGACGTTTTTAACAATTCTCCCGCGCGTCTCACCGTTCGCTTACGGCGGTCGCCGCGCCTTTTTCGACGACGACGACGCGGTCGTTCTCGTCGGTTTCCAAAAACGAAAAGTCCGCCAAGTCGGTGAGCGTGACGAACGCTTGCCCGACTCGCTTCAGATACGCCGAGATGCGCGCGGCGCGCGTCTTATCCAACTCGCCGAAGACGTCGTCCAGCAGAAAGACGGGCGTTCGGCCCAGCCGCTCCTTAAGGAAAAAGAACTGGGCGAACCGGAGCGCCACCTGAAACGTTTTATGCTGCCCTTGCGAGCCGAAGCGTCGGAGCGGCAAACCGCCCGCGCCGAATTCGTAGTCGTCGCGGTGCGGTCCGACGAGATTTTGCGCGCGTCGTCGTTCGTCCTCCCGCGCCTCGTTCAATCGTCGTCGGAACTCGTCAACGAGCGCCTCGTCGGGAACGTCGAACGTTCGATACGCGATCGACGGTTGCTCTTCGTCGAGCATCGTCTCGCGATAGGCGCGCTCGACGTAGGGGGTAAACTCTTCGACGAACCGTCGTCGTCGTCGGATAAGCTCGACGCCGTCCTCGACGATCCGCTCGCTCCACGCGTCCAACTCGTCTTCGAGGCGCGGATTGAACCGCTCCTTCAGCGAGCTTAAGAGCGCGCTCCGCTGCTTGGCGGCTCGGTTGTAGCGCGTCCACACGTTCAAATAGGTTTTGCTCGATTGCGCCAGCACGGCGTCGAAGAAGCGTCGGCGGTCGGTCGCGTAGCCGTGCGTGAGCGCGAGATCGTCGGGCGTGAGCAACACGAGCGGGTATTTGCCGAAGAGGTCGGCGAGCTTGGCGATCTCCTTGCCGTCCTCGAAGTATCGTCGCTTTCCCTCTTCGGCGTCGTAGCGGACGCGCGTTTGGTGGAGCGCGGCGGCGTCTATGTCGCCTTGGATATCGAAGGCGCGCTCGCCGAAGCGAACGTTGTCGGCGTCGGGCGTCGTCGAGAAGCCCTTGCCGACGCACAGGTAGTGAATCGCTTCGAGGATCGACGTCTTGCCGGCGCCGTTGCCGCCGACGAGGTAATTCAGTCCGCCGGCGAAGCGGAGCGACGCGCTCCGATGGATCTTGAAGTCGCGCAATTCGAGCGTATCCACCGTCATCGATCTTCGTTCAGGCGCATCGGCATCAGTAGCATCAAGAGGTCTTCCGCGCCCTCGGCGTCCGGGTCGGCGGGCACGATAATGGCGGCTTTCGTCGGCGAGTGCATCTTGAACGTCGCCTCGTCGGCGTCGAAGTGGGAAAGGGCGTCGGCGAGGTAGCCGCTGTTGAACCCGATCTCCATCGGATCGCCGTTATAGGCGCACGTGATGTTCTCTTCGGCGTTCGACCCTTTGTCCTGATCTCGGGCGCTCACCTTTAAATTGTCTTTGTCGATCGTTAACCGAACCTGCTGGAAACTCGACGAGGAGAAGAGGGACATCCGCTTGACCGTCGCCGAGAGTTCCGAACGTTTGATCGTCATCTCGTTCTCGTTCGCCAACGGGATGACGCTGTTGTAGTCGGGGTAGCGATGCTTAATGAGTCGGCTCGTCATCGTCAAGTCGCCCAAGTCGAACGAGACGATCGTCTCGCCGAAAGTCATCTTCGCCTCGCCGTCGCCGACCAGCTTCTGCAACGCGACGACCGCCTTTTCGGGGATAACGAGCTGCCGAGCGCCGTCGAACGTAACGTTCGGATCGTGGTAGCGCGCCAAGCGCAAACCGTCCGTGGCGACGAACCGCATACCTTCGTCGCTTAACTCCACCAACTCGCCCGTCATCGCCGGGCGCATCGCCTCGCGGCTGATGGCGAAAGAAGTCTTCTCGAACGCGCGACGCAGGCGCTTGCCGTCTAAAACTATCTCGCCGTCGTTCTCGCGCTCCGGCGCTTTCGGAAATTCGTCGGGCGGCTGATACGCGATGGCGTACTCCCCGAAGTCGGTCTTCAAGCGCAGGCGGTCGTCCGACGTCGTCGAGAACTCGATCGACGCGTCGCCCAACGTCCGCACAAAATCGTGCAAGAGCTTCGCGGGCACGGCGAACGAGGCGTCTTCGTCGGCGCCGACGTCCATCGCGGCGCTCAAACTGATCTCCAAATCCGTCGCCATCACCGTCAACGATCCGCCCTCGACCGTGAACAGGAAGTTCTCCAATATCTGCATCGGCGTGCGCTGCGGCGCGGCGGGGATCACCTTCGCCAGCAGCTTTTCAAACTCTTTGCTGTTCGCCGTAAACTTCATATACGCTCCTTTGTTGAATCGTGCCAAATTACGGAAATATCCGCAAAATCTCAACGCGGAGCGGGGATGAATATTTACGCTTTGCGCTTGTATAACGCGGCGAAACGCGAGACCGAGCCGTTGCTCTACGACGGCGAAACGCGAAACCGAGCCGTTGTTCTACGACTGCGAAACGCGAGACCGAGCGCTTGGCTACGAGGTTTCGTATCTTGCCGGATTTCCGCGAGGAGGCGCGATGAACCCACGTCGAATCCGACCGCTTAACGAGGCGCCCGAACGTCCCGGTCCCGTCGTCTATTGGATGAGCCGCGACCAACGCGCCGAAGACAATCACGCGGCGCTCCACGCTCGCGCGCTCGCCCGAGTTCGGAAAGCGCCCCTCGTCGTACTCTTCGTCCTCGCCGACGAGTTCCTCGGCGCCGACGACCGCCACTTCGCGTTTATGATCGAGGGTCTTCGCGAGACCGCCGCGGACTTCCGCGAGCGAGGGATCCCCTTCCACCTCCGCCGCGCCGGAAAGGGCGCGTCCGTCGCCGACGTCGTCGTCGAGGCGCTCGGAGATCTCGGCGCGGGCGCGCTCGTCGCCGATTTCGATCCCCTCCGCGTTAAGCGCGAGTGGAAGCGGCGAGTCCTCGATCGAATCGACGTCCCCGCCTTCGAGACCGACGCGAGGAACGTCGCGCCCGCTTGGACGACGAGCGATAAACAAGAATACGCCGCCCGCACCATCCGACCAAAAATTCACGCGCTCCTGCCCGAGTTCCTCGCCGACTATCCGCCGCTCGCCAAGCAATCCTATCCTACCGCGCTCGACGGGGGCGAGATCGATTGGGCGGCGCTTATGCCCGACGCGGATATCGGCGCGCTCGACGTCGCGCCCGGCGCGAGCGAAGCGCGGAACGCGCTCGACCGATTCATCGACGAGAAGCTCGACCGCTACGCCGACAAGCGGAACGATCCGAACGCCGACGCGCAGTCCCGCCTCTCGGCGTATCTCCACTTCGGTCAACTCTCCGCCCAACGCGCGGCATGGGAGGTTCGGGCGCGGAAACCCGACTCCCCCGGCGCCGCGGCGTTCCTCGAAGAGCTGATCGTCCGGCGCGAGCTGGCGGATAACTACGCGCTCCACAATCCGAACTACGATACGCTCGAGGGGGCGCCCGAGTGGGCGCGGAAGACGCTCGAGGAAGCGAGCCGCGACGAACGCGAATATCTCTACGACTACGATCAATTCCACGCCGCCGCCACGCACGACGAGATATGGAACGCGACGCAGAACCACGCGCGCGCAACGGGGTGGGCGCCGGGCTACTTACGGATGTATTGGGCGAAGAAGATCGTCGAGTGGACGCCCGACCCCGCGACGGCGTTCGAGATCGCCGTTCGGCTCAACGACGCCCTCTTCCTCGACGGCAGAGACGCGAACGGCTACGCGAACGTCGCTTGGGCGATCGGGGGCGCGCACGATAGACCGTGGCAAAAACGCCCCGTCTTCGGGAAGATCCGTTACATGAACGCGAACGGCTGCCGAAGGAAATTCGACGTCGAAGCGTACCTCGAACGGTGGGCGCCGAAGCGGTAAGGGAAACTAAACGAGCGTGGAGTCGGAATCTTGACAAGGCGGGATGACCTCCCTCGCTACGCTCGCCGCCCCGCAAGAGAACCCCCGCTCGCTACGCTCGCCGCCCCGCAAGAGAACCCCCGCTCGCTACGCTCGCCGCCCCCTTAACAGGGGGCTGAAAAGAGGGCGAGGCGCTCTCAATCTTTTTGCCCCCTGTTAAGGGGG
>WJMR01000193.1 GCA_014727845.1 Ignavibacteriales bacterium | reverse complement strand
GAGCTTCGTTTTCGTGCGCGTCGCTAAATCCGGCAACGCGGGACCGATCCCCGCCGTGATCAATCCCACGATCGAGAAAACGGCGTAGTATCCCAACGTAATCGCGAGCTTGCCGCGACGCGCGGGGTCGCGACGAACGGCGTCGAGTACGGTGAGAAATCGCATTGGAGCGGTCGCCTTCTAAAAGAAAACGACTAATGTACGAGTATCGGCCGAGGATAAAAACACGGAGATAGTATTCGACGGATACGGGCTACGTTTTGGCGAACGGCTATTTATTACGTAAATTATAATAATAATGCGTCGAAAGGCGCTTGAGAGAGAGATTACTGCAAGAAGGAAGGACGTTCCGTCTCGCGACGTCTTATTACTATGCGCGGCGCCGAAAACAAAGACACCTCAGTCACGTCGTTACTGTCCAAACTGAGTCGCGAAGGCGTGACCTTGGCTCACCCGGAATTCCTCAAAGAGTTCGTCGTCAAGCTATTGGCGAGCGCGCCTCCGCGCCTTCTCGTCGTCGAAGCGTACTCGAAGAAGCGCGGGCTGTTCCGCGAGATAACCCTCGATAGCGACGATAAATTCTACGGTGGACGGCGGCGCCCGAAATCCGACGATCTCGCGTTGACGGCGCTGAACGATTTCGCGCCCGTGCGCGTGGAGAACGTGCCGGCGGCGAAGAACCGTCCACAATCAATCGAGGCGGCGAGCCGTTCGGCGCTGTGCGTTCCGTTCCGCGACCGCGCGAGCGGCGTGGTATGGTTCGCGGCGGACGTGCCCGACGCCTTCCCCCTCTCCGACGACGCTTCGTATTTCGCGGCGGCGACGATTATCGGCGAGGCGGTTAACCGTCGCATCGCCGAACGCCGACTCCGACGCGCAAAGAGAAGAGAGCGGGATCGCGAGCTTGAGTTGCGCCGCGTCTTCGAGGCGAGCGAGAGCGTGACGCTTGCCTTCCGCCTCAATCGTCGGAACGAGTTCGTCGATTACTTCGCCCCCGACGCCGACCAACTCGCGATTCCGCCGAGTAAATTCATCGGCAGACGCGTCGAGGACGCCGTCGGCGGCCAAATCGCGCCTCGCTTTCGGCGCGTGGCGGACGAGGCGAGAAAGACGGGCAAGCCGCTCACGTTCAACTATCGACTCCCCGTCGGCGGAAAAGCCCGCGCCTTTTCGGCGAAATTGTACCCCGAGCCAAACCACTCTCTGCTCGTCTTGGTTCGCGATTTCTCGTCCCAAACGCCTAAACGCGCCGACGCGCGAGCGGATATCGAACGACGCGTGCGGTTTTTCGACCGCTCGCCCGTCGGAAAACTGATCGTGGACAAACACGGTATGATCCTCCACTGCAACGACGCGTTCGCGGGCTTGCTCGGCAAGAACAAAGGCGAGCTCGAAGGCGATTCGGTTTTTGAAATCGTGCACGAGGAAGATCTTTCGGATTTCCGCGATCGCTTCGAGGCGCTGAGTAACGATACAACGACGACGCAAGAGTTCGCGCATCGCCTCGTCCGCGCCGATCAATCGTTCGCCCCCGTCACGGTCAACGCATTCGCCGAGGAAGGATTCGAGAACGCCGAGGGAGATCGGGCGATCGTCTTCCACGTCGTGGACGTCGCGCAGCTTAAGCACGCCAACGACCAACTCGAGGAACGCGAGACGATGTTGCGCGCCGTCGCGGAAACGTCCTATCAGCTCGTCGCGG
This sequence comes from Ignavibacteriales bacterium, assembly GCA_014727845.1. Lineage (GTDB taxonomy): Bacteria > Bacteroidota > Ignavibacteria > Ignavibacteriales > Ignavibacteriaceae > WJMR01. Next base: position 1,405 of record WJMR01000193.1, on the reverse strand, counting down.
GCGGCGGCTTCGAGGAATCGCTCGAAGAGGCGCTCGAAACGCTCGGCAAAACGCTCGGCGTCTCGAGGATTTTCCTTTTCGCGTTCGATCGACGAGGCGGACCGCGCAAGATTAAGATCATCGACGAGTGGCTCGACGAGTCGTTCGAGTCGGTCACCTCCGACTACCGAGGCAACGAGGTTTTCCTCAGCGATCAAACCTACTCGCTCTATCGGAGCGGCGAGTCAATCGAGGCGTTCACGAAAGATATGCCGAGCGAGCAACGAGAAATTTTCGAGCACTTCGGCATTAAAACATTCTACGCCGCCCCAATTTTTCTGGACAACGAACTCTGGGGCTACATCCGTTTCGACGACGCTCGCGCCGAACGTTCATGGAGCGAGAGCGAACGACAGTTCATCGAGACCGCCGTCTATTTGCTCGGCGGCGCGGTGGCGCTGAACGAGGCGCGCGAGCAAACCGAGCGCACCGCCCATCGATACGAGTTGCTTAACGACTTAATGCGTCACGACGTCACCAACCACAACAACTCGATCTACCCGCTTATCGAGTTGTTGCTTGCGCGCGAAAAGGTGAGCGATCGAATTATGGAACCGCTTAAGGTCGTCGCCCGCGCCTCGCGCGAAATCTCGCGCCTGATCGACAACGTCGGACTCATCAATAGCGTCGAAACGGGGCGATACTCTTACGCCGTGTTGGATTTCCCGGAACTACTCGAGACGGCTCGAGAACGTCTCGTCGCCGATTTCCCCGCGAAAACCGTCCTACTCGAACACGACTTCGAGAAGAGCGAACCCGTCCTATTCGAAGGGAGCGACCTCTTTCATCACGCGTTGGACAACCTCCTGAAAAACGCCGTGAAGTATAACGACAAAAAAGAGGCGCGGGTGGAGTTACGACATACTTTGATAATGAACGGCGACTATTGGAAAATCGAAATCATAGACAACGCGCGCGGCGTTCACAAGATCGATAGGCCCCATCTTTTCTCGCGGCTCGACGCGCGCATCAAGGACATGAAACTATTCAAAACGGGATTGGGTCTCTCGCTCACCAAGGCGTTAGTCGAATCGATCGACGGTTGGATCGAGTTGGAGGATCGCGCGCCCGGCGATTATTCGCAAGGGAGTAACTTCATTTTGTATCTGAAACGAGCGACGCGATGATACGAGCGCTGGTGGTGGACGACGAGCCGGCGAATCGCTACTTCTTCCGGCTGTGTTTCGAGCCGATGAACGTGGAGGTGACGGAGGTGGACGACGGCGCCAAAGCCCTCGAGCTTCTCGAGCGCGTCAAGGAATTGCCGGACGTAATCTTTATGGATTATCGGATGCCGGGGATGAACGGCGTGGACGCGACGAAACGGATTCTTACGAAATATCCGAGCGCGGCGATCGTGTTCGTG